>JANMPD010000338.1:0-4555 GCA_031369685.1 Chloroflexota bacterium
GGGCACGCCGTCACGGCTGGGCATCCTGCTCGACATCAGCCCACGCAACCTTGAGCGGATCCTCTACTTCGCGCTGTTCATCGTCACAGGCGTGGACGAGGACATGCGCAAGCGGCTGCTGGGCCAGCTTGAGGAAGAGGCTGCCGGCAGGGGCGGCAAGTCCGGCGCGGCCGTCTCCGAATTCGAGGACGAGCTTCGTGCCTCGATCAACCGACAGAAGGATGAGCTGACCGCCACGCTGGCCGTCACGAAGGCCGAGCTTGAGGCGCAGCGGACGGCGCAGACCGAGGAGACCGTCGCCGCGGCCCAGGTCGTCGAAGCGCAGCTGAAGGAGCTCAAGACCGGCGTAGCCGAGGAGACGATCGTCTTCGGCCCGACCGGCGAGGTCATCGTCGCCTCCGGGGACAAGGGCGGCAAGGAGGCGATCGCTCGTCTTCGTGCTGTCGTGTCGGCCGAGACCGAGCGCGTCAACGATGGCCTCCAGTCCCGCGAGCGCGACGAGGCCACCGCCGTCGACCAGAAGGTAGCCGACCTTCGGGCCGGCATGGAGGACGCCGTCCGCGCCAAGCGCGAGGAACTGGCCGAGCAGGCACAGGGGATGAAGGAGGACAACCGTCGCTTCCGCGACGAGCTGGACAGCCTGAAGCCGATGATGACGGTCGGCGAGACCGAAGTCCGGATGCTTGAAGAGCGCTACAACCAGCCTGGTCGTGGCCGGCTGTTCAGCGCGGGGATGGGCGCCGAGGCCGTGCGCGACATCATCAGCCGGATGGACCTCGAAGAGCTTGCCCGGACCCTCCATGTCGAGGTCCGGACCACGTCGGGTCAGCGTCGCAAGAAGGCAATCAAGCGCCTGCGCCTGATCGAGGCGTTCCGTCGATCAGGGACCCGTCCCGAGTGGATGATCCTGTCCGTCCTGCCGGTCATCCCGCCTGATCTGCGACCAATGGTCCAGCTGGATGGTGGCCGCTTCGCGACCTCGGACCTGAACGACCTGTATCGCCGCGTGATCAACCGCAACAACCGCCTGAAGCGACTGCTGGAGCTCGGCGCACCCGAGATCATCATCCGCAACGAGAAGCGGATGCTGCAGGAGGCATGCGACGCGCTCATCGACAACGGTCGGCGCGGTCGTGCCATCGCTGGCACCGGCAACCATCGCCTCAAGTCGCTGAGCGACATGCTCAAGGGCAAGCAGGGCCGATTCCGTCAGAACCTGCTCGGCAAGCGCGTCGACTACTCGGGTCGATCGGTCATCGTCGTCGGCCCGGACCTCAAGCTCCACCAGTGCGGCCTGCCCAAGAAGATGGCCCTCGAGCTGTTCAAGCCGTTCGTCATGCGGCAGCTGGTCGAGAAGGGCTTTGCCCACAACATCAAGAGCGCAAAGCGCATCGTGGAGCGGGTTCGGCCCGAAGTCTGGGATGTCCTGGAAGAGGTCATCAAGGACCATCCCGTCCTTCTGAACCGTGCCCCGACCCTCCATCGACTCGGGATCCAGGCATTCATGCCCATCCTGGTCGAGGGTTCGGCCATCCAGATCCACCCGCTCGTGTGCGCGGCCTTCAACGCGGACTTCGACGGCGACCAGATGGCGGTCCACGTGCCGCTCTCGGCGGCCGCGCAGAACGAGGCACGGACGATGATGCTGTCGACGGCCAACCTGCTGTCGCCGGCCGACGGAACGCCCGTCGTGGCCCCAACCCAGGACATGGTCCTCGGGTGCTACTACCTGACCATGGAGCGGGACACGAATCCCTCATTCGTGCGCAGCTTCTCCGATGAGGACGAGGCCCTGTTCGCCTATGAACTGACGGCTCGTGGCCTGACGTCGGCGAGCGGGCGTCGGGGCGAGAACCCCGACGCCACCGATTCCGGAATCCCGAGCCGTGTCGGGCTCCACGAGCCGATCGACGTTGTCGTTCAGGCGTGGGACGAGGCGGCCGGCGAACTTCGGCCGACCAGCATGCGGACCACCGTGGGACGAATCATCTTCAATGCCGTCGTTCCGGACCGCCTGCGGTTCAAGAACCAGGCCATGAAGCGGACCGAGCTCAAGCGCATCGTCGACGAGTGCTACCGCGTCCTCGGGTCCGAGGAGACCGCCCACCTGGTGGACGGGATCAAGGACGTCGGGTTCAAGTTCGCCACTCGCGGCGGGATGACGATCGGCCTGTGGGATATCGTCACGCCGGTCGACAAGAAGACCCGGCTGGCGGAAACCGATGGGGCCGTCATCGACATCGACAAGCAGTTCTCGCGCGGCCTCATCACCGAGGACGAGCGCTACGAGCAGGTTGTCGAGCTCTGGCAGCGCACCACCAAGGACGTCTCGGACGCCATGATGGCGGCGCTTCCCGAGGACAACTCCCTTCGGATGATGACCGACTCGGGCGCCCGCGGGAACAAGGGCAACATCGGACAGCTGGGGGCCATGCGCGGCCTGATGGCCGATCCGTCGGGCCGAATCATCGATGTTCCAGTTCGGAGCAACTTCCGGGAAGGCATGTCGGTTCTCGAGTACTTCATCTCGACCCACGGTGCCCGCAAGGGCCTCGCGGACACGGCCCTTCGAACGGCCGACTCGGGCTACCTGACCCGGCGTCTCGTCGACGTCGCCCAAGACGTCATCACCCGCGAGGACGACTGCCTGACCGAAGAGGGGAGCTGGATCACGGCCGCCGATACGGCGGACATGACCGGCGCCACCTGGCCGGCGACTGACGACGGGACCCGCCAGACCGTTCGAGAGGAATTCCGGAAGCGGCTGATCGGACGCCTGTCCGCCGCACCGATGCCGGATCCGACGAGCAGGGCCAAGAAGCCGGCATTGCTGGTCGATCGCAACGAGCTCGTGACCGAGGAGATCTCGAAGGCCATCGAGGCGGCCGGGATCGACGAAGTCCTGGTTCGCTCACCCCTGACCTGCGAGGCCCGCTACGGGGTCTGCCGTCGGTGCTACGGCCGCAACCTCGCCACCGGCGAGGGTGTCGGCGTCGGCGAAGCGGTCGGCATCATCGCCGCCCAGTCCATCGGCGAGCCGGGGACTCAGCTCACCATGCGGACGTTCCATACCGGCGGTGTCGCCGGCCTGGACATCACCGCCGGCCTGCCGAGGGTCGAGGAGCTGTTCGAGGCGCGCGTACCCAAGGGCAAGGCCGAGATCAGCCATATCGATGGCGCCGTCTCCGTCGTACGCGAAGGGACCACGACCAAGGTCAAGGTCACAAGCCGCGAGTCGTACGACTCGATCCTCGCCCTGCCAGCCGATGCCGAGATGCTCGCCGCCCCCGGCGACCTCGTTGAAGCCGGTCAGGTCGTGGCCCGAATCGCGGGCGAACCCGTGGTCGAGATCGCCTCTCCGGTCAAGGGCTTCCTTGTCAGGACGGATGACGGTCTCGTGGTCCGCGCCGAAGACATCGTCGAACGTGAGTACGGCATCCCGCACAACGCTCGCCTGCTCGTCGCAGACAGCGAGGAAGTGCGCGCCGGCGACGCCATCACCGATGGGCCGATCAACCCGCAGGAATATCTGGACACCCGGGGCCGGGATGCCGTTCAGCGGTACCTGGTCAAGGAAGTCCAGAAGGTGTACCGGAGCCAGGGCGTCACGATCAACGACAAGCACATCGAGATCATCGTCCGCCAGATGCTCCGAAAGGTCAGGATCGACCAGCCGGGCGACAGCGAACTGCTGCCGACGGAGCTCATCGATCGCCTGGACTTCGAGGAAGTGAACAACCGGGTCCTCGCCGAGGGCGGAGAGCCGGCAACGGCCCAGGCCGTCCTGCTGGGCGTGACCAAGGCGTCGCTGAACACTTCCAGCTTCCTTGCCGCCGCGTCCTTCCAGGAGACGACCCGGGTGCTCACCGAGGCCGCCATCAACGGCGCCAAGGACCACCTCATCGGGCTCAAGGAGAACGTGATCATCGGCAAGCTGATCCCGGCCGGATCCGGTGCGCCCGCCAACCTGGCGGCACGCAAGGAATCGGAGCGACGAGCGGCCATCGAGGCCCTCGCCGGGGAAGCCCTGGAAGACGGCGGCGAGGCCTACAACCCGTTCCTCGAGGATGGATCTCCTCGCTCGGCCGACGACGATGCAGCGGGCCTCGCCCGAGCAGCAAAGATCGCCAGCTCCGATGACGACGCGTTCAATCCGTTCCTGACCGACGCCGGGTCGGGCTCGGACGACGAGATCGATCCGAACACCAATCCGCTCCTTCAGGGTGAGGCCGCCGCCGAACCCACCGATTGATCGTCTCAAACCGGTGCTCCCAGCGTGGGAGCGCCGTCCGGGCGACCGGCCTCGGTTGACACCCGATCGGCTGGATTGATACACTCCGCGATCGTGGCTCCGAAAGGGGCGGCGTTCGACATGGGCGTCGAAGCCCCTGTCCGAAACCCCATCTGGAGATGGGACTGGGTCCTCGCCGAGGGTCCCGAACACCCGGCGGGTCGACCCGCGGCTCAAGGAGCCGCAGCGACCGATTTGTGCCATTGAAAGGAGCAGCGTCTTCGTGCCGACAATCAGCCAGCTCGTGCGCCACGGCCGCAAGCC
>JANMPD010000002.1:0-2004 GCA_031369685.1 Chloroflexota bacterium
GCATCGGCGTTGTTCTCGGTCGGCCTTATGGACGTCATCTGTCCACCGTCCACGGTCTTCGCCGCGTTCAACCACTACGCGGGGCCCAAGCGCATCAGCGTGTGGCAGTACAACGGCCACGAAGGGGGCGGCATCCAGCACACCCTGGAGCGCGCGGATCTCCTGCGGTCTCTCTGGTCGGGAAGGCCGCCACGGACGTTGGACTGAATCTTGACCGGCGTCGAGGGTCGGATGATGATCGTCCTTCGAAGGGGGTCGGATTGCTCTTCGATATGGAGGAAGGATGGCCATGATCACCGAGCATGTCGTCGCGGCGACCGAAAAGACGGCCGATGCGCTGGTCGGCCGACTGTTCGAGACGAGCAGCGGGATGCTCGACGTCATGTCCGTCTACCTCGGCGACCGGCTGGGGCTGTACCGGGCGCTGCATAAGGCGGGCCAGCGACCGCCGACGACCTCGCCGCGCGCGGCCGGATCGACCAGCGATATGCCCGCGAGTGGCTGGAGCAACAGGCCGCGACCGGGATCCTCGAGGTCGACGACGTTGCGGCGGCGGCGGAGGAGCGTCGCTATCGACTCCCGGACGCGCACGTCGAGCCCTGGCTGAACCTCGACAGCCCGTACTCGATTGCCCCTCTCGCCCGGTCACTCGTGGCGTGCGCAAAGGTGATGCCCCAACTCATGGAGGCGTACCGGACAGGCGGCGGGGTCGCCTGGTCCGACTACGGCGCCGACATGATCGAGGCGCAGGGCGACTTCAACCGACCCTCGCTCGTCGGCTCCTTCGGCACCGAGTTGTTGCCGGCGATCCCGGGCATCCACGAGCGACTCGTTGCAGACCCACCGGCCAACGTCGCGGATGTCGCGTGCGGCGTCGGCTGGGCCGCGATCGCGATCGCGCGCGTCTACCCGAACGTTCGCGTCGATGGCTTCGACCTCGATGGATCGTCGATCGAGCTCGCGCGCCAGAACGCCCGGGACGCGGGCCTGAGCGACCGGGTGACTTTCCAGACCCTCGATGGCGCCGGTGCCGAGGCCGGCCGATACGATCCGGTCACGCTGACAAATGTGCGCGCGGTTCCGGGCGACGTCAACGGTAGGCCAGTCGCATCCAAGCCGCGGCGCGCGCGGCGCTAACGAGCGACCCTCGCTCAGGGGCGGTCACGCGGCGCCACCTACGTGACTCTAGAATCGCGAGGGATGAGCGTCCAGGCCATGAGGGTGCCGGCCGCCGCGGCCACCATCCCGACGCCGATGGCCAACTCGATCGACACGGTCGACAGGACGCCGGCAATGGCCGCCCCGATCGGCCATCCGGCAAAGTTGAAGGCCATCGAGATGGCAAACGCACGGCCCATCCAGGCCGTATCCGTCCGGCGCTGCCGGAGCGTGAACATCGCGACATCCATGGGGCCATTCAGCAGGCCCATGATCGCCATCGATAGCAGGATCGGCCCCAGCCCGGGGATCAGCAGGAGCGCGAAGGCCGGCACGAATCCGATCATCGGGGCTGCGAAGAGCCGTGCCTCTCGGCCGCGCATGTCCATCCGGCCCGCCCACAGTCCGGCACCAACGCCGACAACGCCCTGGAGGGCGAAGACAAGCCCGACGGCCGTCTCGCCGAGGTGCAGGCGATCGAGGACCAGGAGCGGAACCACGATCGAGACCATGCCGCCGCCGATGTTGAGGGTCGTGATGGACAGGCCGATCGTCAGGAGGGTTCGATTTCGCCACGTGTACTGGAGGCCACGCCACGCGTCCATCAACAGGGCACCGCTCGTCGTGACCTCCGCGGCCGGCTCCGGCACTGGTGCGAGCACGACGACCGAGATCGCGAGGACCAGGGCGATCGACATGAACGCGGCCGGTCCGCCGACCGTTCCGACCATGAGCGCGGCAAGGGGCGGGCCGATGATCGAGGCAATGACATAGCCGTTCGAATCGACCGCGTTGACGCGTTCCCACAGGTTCGGCGGAACCATCAGCGGGAAGAGCGTCCGCATG
>JANMPD010000026.1:0-2038 GCA_031369685.1 Chloroflexota bacterium
CTTCGCGCGAACGTCCGGAAATTCATGGTCGGCTACGAGCTCCTGGCCGAGACCCAGCGAGACCTGACGCCAGAGGCTGCGGCCGCAGACCTGCGGGCCGCGTCGCCGGTCCATGAATCGGCGGCAATCTCAGATCTGGAGCTCAGTACCGGACTCTGATCGTCCGCGCAAGCCCGTCGTCGCGTAGAACTCGCCCCGGCCCGCTACGATCCGCCCTGGAGGTGCCATGCAACGCTGGGGCGGTCGCTTTACGGGCGCTACGGATCCGCGGGTCGTGGAGTTCACGCGATCGATCGAGATCGACGCCGCCCTCACCGGCGACGATATCGACGGCTCGATCGCCCACGTGCGAGGTCTGGGCCGGATCGGGGTGCTCGATGCGGACGAGGTCGCCCAGTTGATAGGCGGTCTCGAGGGCCTCCGGGCCGAACACGCCGCGGGGACGCTGGCCCTTGACCCGGCGCTCGAGGACATCCACATGAACCTCGAGGCTGCCCTCGAAGCCCGGATCGGACCCGTCGCGCGCAAGTTGCATACCGGCCGGTCACGCAACGATCAGGTTGCCACGGACCTGCGCCTCTGGACACGGCGGGCCGTCGACCGCCTGGACGATGCGATCGTGTCGATGGAGCTGGCCCTCGTCGGACTTGCCGAGCGTGAAGGTGATGCGATCCTCCCGGGGACGACGCATATCCAGCCGGCTCAGCCCGTCCTGCTCGCACATCACCTGCTCGCGTACGTCGAGATGCTCGAGCGCGACCGGGCTCGGTTCGCGGATGCTCGGGCGCGGCTTAACGTCTCGCCGCTTGGTTCCGGTGCCCTCGCGGGTGCCGGATACCCACTTGACCGGGAGGGCGTGGCCGCCGAACTCGGGTTCATAAGCATCACCGCCAACTCGCTCGACGCCGTGTCGGACCGGGACTTCGTCGTCGAAGTCCTCGCCGCGGTGGCGCTGACCATGGTCCACCTCTCACGCCTGGCCGAGGAGATCACGTGGTGGTCGAATCCGCAATTCGGGTTCGTCCGCGTTGCCGATGCCTTCTCGACCGGCAGCTCGATGATGCCGAACAAGCGCAATCCGGATCCGGCCGAGCTCGTTCGTGGTCGATCGGGGGCCGCCATCGGCGCCGTGACCTCGATCCTCACGGTCCTCAAGGGGCTTCCGCTGGCCTATCAGCGAGACCTCCAGGAGGACAAGCCCCCGCTCTTCGCCGGCGTCCGGGCGCTCGGGGATTCCCTCGGGGTGATGGCGGGCCTGGTTGATACGCTCGCGGTTGATCGGACGAGGATGCGCGAGGCCGCGGACGAGGGCTATACGACCGCCACGTCCGTTGCCGATGCACTGGTCCGCGCCGGTGTGCCGTTCCGGAGCGCCCACAACGTCGTCGGCACGCTCGTCGCAGCGGCCGAGGGTCGTGGCGTGACGCTCGACGCGGTCACAGACGACGAAATCGCCGCGGCCCTGACGAGCGCGGACGATCCGCTCGCCGCCGACCTTGCGTCCGATGCCGGGATCGGGACCGTGGTTCGCGCGGCCGCCACGGTCGAGGGAGCGCTGGCCGCCCTCGATGTTCACGGCGGGTCGGCCCCGAACCGCGTCCGGGAGCAACTGGCGCGTGCCCGGGCGCGACTGGGCACCGACTCGACGCCGAACCCTCGATCAGGGAACCGGCCCTAGAGCTCCTGGGTCGTGGCGATCGCCACGTCCCGGATCAGATGTGGGTCGGGCGCGAATGCGGTCGCGAGGATCACGTGGAGGGTCGCCTCGGTCTGGCTGTGCGGCAATTCGATCGAGGGCAGCGATGGGCCGCCGAGCGTGCCCTCAATCTCGATGGTCCGATCGCCCTCCAGCACATCAGTCTGGACAACGCCCGCCCATGCGGTGATCGTCTCATCGAGCCCCGCGGACACGGTGGCCTTGACCTGGACGCGGATCTCGATGCGGATTTCCTGGAGCTTGCGCGCCTGAGCCGAGTGAAGGGTGATCGTGCCGTGAAATCGCTGGCCGAGACACAGAGGAACTGGGTCCATCGTCACC
>JANMPD010000045.1:0-2243 GCA_031369685.1 Chloroflexota bacterium
CGCATAGACGACGGCCTGGGTCCGGTCATTCACGGACAGCTTTCGCAGGATCGAACTCATGTGGTTCTTGACCGTCTGCTCGCTGATCGTGAGGGTGTAGGCGACCTGCTTGTTGGTCATGCCCTGCGCGATGTTGTCCAGGATCTGGACCTCGCGCGGCGACAGCGGGGCGAAGATCGGCTGCGCTTCCTGGCCATAGATCGCCAGCTCACGAAACTCCTTGAGCACGCGGGAGGCGACGGACGGCTGCGAGAAGACGGTGTCGTTGATCAGGTATTCGCCATTGGCGACCCGACGGATGATGTTGACGAGGTCATCCGGGCTGACGTCCTTGAGGATGAACGCGGCAGCGCCGGCCTTGATCGCATCGAACAGGGCGTCCTCGTCCTCGCTGACGGCCAGGACGATGATCGACACGGACGGCAGCTCGCGCTTGATCCGCTGGGTCGTCTCGATGCCACCGGGCGCCGGCAGGGAGAGGTCCATGAGGATGATGTTCGGCGACGTCTCGAGCGCCGCTTCCATCGCGCTCCGCGCGTCCTCCGCCTCGCCCACAACCTCGAGGTCGGACTCCTTCGAGAGGATCTGGGCGATACCCACGCGGAACAGGACATGGTCATCGACGATCAGGATTCGGACCTGATCCTCACCGGGGCGCCGTCGCCGTTCCGGCCCGCTGTACTCCATCGCGCTCATGTGGTCTCCTCTCGTCCGCCCGGGATGACCAGACGCACCGAGGTGCCGTCATCAAGGCGTGATCGTACTTCGAATCGCGCGCCGATCGATTGTGCGCGTTCTCGCATGAATTGGATTCCGAAAGCGTGCCGCCCCGATTCCGACGCCTCGGATTGCGTGAATCCGTGCCCATCGTCCTGGATTTCCAGGACCAGAGCGCCGTCCTTGCGGGTAGCTCGAATGTCCACGCGCGAGGCGTGGGCATGCTTCCGGACGTTCTGCAGGGACTCCTGGACGATCCTGAGGACCACCAGATCGGCGGACGCGGGCAGATCATCGATCGCGGGGTCAAGCTCGACCACGATCGGAACACCAAGGACCCCTGCGACCTGCTCGGCGGCGTCGCGGACGGCCCCGGACAGGCCGAGATCAGCGAGGATCGGTGGACGAAGCTGGCTGATGTAGGACCGGACATCCGCGAGTTCGCGGCGGAGGACATCACGCAGCAGTCGCAGTTCTGCGCCGGCCAGGGCGGGATCGCGGGCCATCAGGCGCTCGACGACCTCGATCTGGAGGATCGCGTTCGACAGCGCCTGGGCCGGTCCGTCGTGGATCTCGCGGGCCAGACGGGACCGCTCCGCTTCCTGCGCCTCGAGAATTCGCTGCTGCAGGTCGGCGGATGTTGTGGGGTACGTCGATGTTGTGGGGTTCGGCCGCGCATTGCCTGTCATGCGTCGCGAGTATACGGGCGCCGATCCACGTCGCCGGGCCGGTTCGGCGACGTGGATCACGGGCAGATGATTCGGAACACCCGGAGGTCGTCGAAAAGGCCCCGACCCGATGGGTCGATGAGCGGCACGGGCTCGAAGCACTGGATCCCGACCGGGTCCGTTCGGGCGACTGACGGCCAGCGCTCGCCGGTGTTCGTGCCACTGATCACGACCGATGTTCCCGGAAAGGCACGGGCGAGGTCGAGGACGTCTGCCGGCGTCTCGTCCGGAAGGGCCAGGGCCCTGACACCGGTTTCCTCGGCCAGCCAGATCGGCGATCGGGCGATCACCGGTCCAAGATCGGGCCCGATCGGCACGCCGGCGGCGGCGAGGGCTGCGGGGAGTGCGGCGTACTGGTCCCGGACGTGGTCGCCTCCGCGCCCGAACGATGGAATGAGCACGACCGTGAACAACAGGGCCGCAGCGACCGAGAGGAACGGCCCGAACCAGGCAACGGGCCGGGTCCATCCGCGACGGGCACCGATGAGCGCGATCAGGTTATCCAGGGCCACGAGCGCGGCCACGATCAGGAGGACCAGCACCGCCGCCGACGCGTGGAGGAACGTGCCCCAGGTCGTGGCCACCGGGAACAGCAGGGTCGTCGTCACGAACGTGAGGATCGAGAAGATCGCCAGGAGACGGAGCGACGAGCCGCGGCCGGTCCAGGGCAGGGCCACCAGGCCGATGGCCGTGATCGGCAGGCCGGTGACCAGCAGCACGCTCACGAAGTTGTGGACGAGCCCCTCCCAGCGAAGGGCCAGGAGGGTGGGGAATCCCGCGGCGAGATAGCGATCGAGG
>JANMPD010000069.1:0-1784 GCA_031369685.1 Chloroflexota bacterium
CTCGTAGGTTCGGGCGCCGAGCGCCCCCGGAACGTCGAGCAGATTCACCCACAGGGAGTCTCCAACGCCGGATGTTTCGGCCGCCCGGCTGTTGGTCAGGAGCCACGGAAGCCGGTCACCGAGCGCGCCGCGCTCCATCGACACCGTGGCGACGAGATCCGTATCAGCGAGGAATCGCCAAAACGCGTCGTAGGCTCCGTCGCTGAGCGCGATCAAGTCCTGGATCTTCACCAAGGACCGCGGCTGACCCTGCTCCCACTTCGATTCGGCCCCATAACGAATGTACCCATCAGGTTCACCGGCGGCAGTCCGGTGCACCGCGACCCAGCCCTTCCACTTCGGCTCCCAGGCAAATTCCATCAGTCCAAGGTCCAGCCCGAAAGAGAACGGTCGACGGCGAACCTCCCCGACACGCCCGATGCGATACCGCTCGTGGAGATCCAGCATGAGATCGCGGGTACTTTCGTCGATAGGGAGGAAGTCAATGCCGGACGCCGGCGCTCCGACGAACGCCGTGTGCGCAACGTCGAGCGTCCATGCGCAGGTCGTAACGGCCGGCCCGTAGCCGAACCGACCGTAGATCGGCGCCTCCGCGGCGTACAGCATCGAGATCTTCTCGCCGCGCCCCGGGAGGCCGCGTGCTCTGCCGCCACCATCGCCCGTAGGATCCCGCGACGACGGTGCGTCGGACGGACCGTGACGGCCGTGACAGCCGATGCCGGGAGTCGCGCCCCACCAGGCACGGTCAGCTCACTCGCCCAGGTCCGGAAGGTACCGACGACGGGCCCTTCGAAGGCGCCCCAGACTCGATCGAAATCCCAGTAGGGAGTGATCTGTGCTGCGATGAGGGCCGTGTCCGGCCGATCCAGGAACGCAGTCGTCAGGCACTCGAACCAGGAGGGCAGGTCCTCCTCCCGGACGCGGCGAACTTCAAGTGACATGGTGCGACTCTAGCGCCCGGCCTCGGCCGCCGCCACCCCTCCCGGCTGCGGTGTCGGCCTCCGCCCCGGTGTGCGACGATGCCCCGATGTTCGACCTGTCGAGTTCGGTCTGGAAGTTTGGCGTACCGCCCCTGGAGCTCGTGGTCCGCAGTCTCCTCGTCTACGCGATCTTCCTCGTCGCGCTCAGAGTCTCCGGCAAGCGTGAACTCGGCCAGTTCACCCTCTTCGACCTGGCCGCTGTCCTGCTCGCTGCCAATGCCCTCCAGCCCGCGATCACCGGGTCCGATGCGTCCCTGTCCGGGGCCGCCGTAATTCTGGTGACCCTCTTCGGGACCAACCGTCTCGTGGCCATCGCACGGCGGCGATCGTCTTTCGTGCGTGGCCTCCTGGATGTGTCGCCAACGACGATCGCCCAGGACGGTGCGTGGATCCGACCCGCACTCGAACGGGAGGGCCTCGACGATGAAGACCTGGCCGCGGCGCTCCGGGAACATGGCCTCGAGACCATCGACCAGGTGCAACTCGCCGTCCTCGAACACGACGGCGCCATCAGCGTCGTCCCCCGCGAGGGCGGACAGGTCCGGATGCACACGCGCGTTCGACGGTATCGGACGCGGGGTCCGGGGGGCCGATGACGCGCCGGGTCAGCGCCGGAATCCTGCTCTACCGCAACAACGACGGGCAGACCGAGGTGCTCCTCGCACATCCGGGCGGGCCGTTCTTTGCCAGGCGCGATCACGGGCACTGGACCGTACCGAAGGGCGAGGTTGCGGACGGTGACGACCTCATCGGGACGGCATTTCGCGAGTTCGCCGAGGAGACCGGGCATGCCGTCGAAGATGT
>JANMPD010000109.1:0-20917 GCA_031369685.1 Chloroflexota bacterium
ACGCCCCCGATGTCGTTGCGACGATCGATTCCGCACGCGAAACGCTGACGCGGCTGGGTGCCCGTCCATTCCTCGAGCAGCTCGACAGGGTTGCGGCCGGGACCGGGAACTCCGCGGCACCCGGTGCCCGGCGCGCGACGACGGTCAGGGAATCGGTATCACCTGGGCCGCGCCCGGAATGAGCGCGCCGATCGCGGCATAGAGCCTCCCGTCGCCGCCGACCGTGGTCGCGATCGGCATCAACAGACCCGTTGCCACCTCGTGGCAGGACAGCGGGAACGAACCCCACGGGCAGGCATTGATCGTCCCACCGGATCCCGTGCCGCCGATCTCGAGGACGGCGAAGCTCGATTCGTCGATCTCGGTGACGTACATGGTCCCATCCGGCCCGAAGTTGATGTCCACGATCGAGGTGAAGCCGCTCGCCACGACCTCGCAGCTCGGGTCCGTGCCGCAATGCGCATGCAGCGTGCCCGGCTGGATCCGCCAGACGCGGGAGGCGCCGAGCGGCCCCGGGAAGCCCTTGAGCTCGCTCACGTAGGCCGCGCCATCGGGGCCGATCGCCACGGACGTCGCGACGGCCTGGGTCGGGATCATCGGCGGCAGCTCGCATACGAACGCGAACTCCGCGGGCGCTTCCGGGCAGCCCAGGATGGCCTTGATATTCGCGGTCGACTCGAGCTCGTCCGGCAGCGTGGCGACCCAGTCGACGAACCCTCCTGGACCCGTGACGAGGACCGCGTTGGCGCCGGCATCGGCCACCAGCACACCGCCGCCGTTCAGGACCGCGAGGTCGAACGGGTTGGAATCGATCTCGCCGCCATCGGGATTGACCCGGGCCTCGAACGCCCCAAGGTCCGCAGTTACCGCGACGCGGCCGTTGGAAGCCCGCCACAACTTGGCACTCGTCGCGTCACCGCCGCCGCCGGTCAGGGCGAAGAAGCTGCCATTGCCGATGGCACCGACGTCGTCGACGCCGGGTAGCGGGACGGCAAGCGTCATCTCGCCCCTGCGGATGGCCACGATTCCCTGGCCCGCATCGGCGACGAGCAGGCTCCCGTCCGGAGCAGTTGCCAGGCCGAAAATCGGAGAGGCAAGCTCAACGTGGGCCTTCGCGGCACCGACGGTGGCAGGGCCGGCGAGAAGCATCACGGCGATGCCGACGACCGCGATCCGAGCGCGGCGAGATCGACGAGGGCGCAGGGTCATGCGATGAGTCCTCCAATGACGCGCGTACATGGAAGCGGAATTACTCTACGCGCCAGTTGGGATACCGGGGCCCGTGGGCCGATCACGCGTTGGCATCGTGGCACGCGAGTGCACACAAAAGTGGTGCATGGACGCACCACATGAGATGGGAGCCTGATGGCGAGCATGACCGACCCGCACCGCGTCGCCGACCCGAACGGCGTCGCCGAACCATCGGGCGCCGACCCATCGGGCGCCGACCCGTCGGGCGCCGACGACCCGTCGGGCGCCGACCCATCGGGCACCGCGGGCACGCGCCGGTTGATCCTCGCCGGCATCGCGGGGCCGATCGTGTCATGGGGGCTGAGCGTCGTGGTGATCGCCGGCTGGCCTGGTTACGACCCGATTTCCCAGTCGATCAGCCTGCTGGCAAACGCGCCGTTGGGCTGGCTCCAGACGGTTGCCTTCGTGGTCAGCGGCGGGTTGGGCATCGCGTGGGCTTTCGGACTATCAAAGGTCCTCGGGAGCACCGTGCGTGCTCGCGCGGTCGTCCGCTGGCTGCTGCTCGTCCAAGCGGTGATCACCGTGGCCTTTGCGATCTTCCCGACCGATCCCGATGGCATCACAATGACGATGATCGGGCGAATCCACCTGGCGAACTTCTATCTCTATGCGGTCACCATGCCGCTGACGCTTGTCGTGCTCGGGCTCGTGATGCGACGCGATGCGCGCTGGAGCGGCATGGCCCGGCCGACACTCGCGGCCGCGGTTCTCGTGGTCGCCGCGTCATTCCTCGTGCCGCTGACGGTTGAAGGGCCGCTCACGCCCTGGCTCGGGCTCCTCGAGCGGCTGTACGTGGCGATCCCTTCGATCTGGCAGGTCGCTGCCGCCATCGTGGCGCTCCGGATCGCTCGCTCAGCGGGGTAGGCAAGGCGCCGAATCCGCGCCCGAACCCGGCACGGTCTCCGACGTTGCGAGCGCCAGCAGGACCGCCCGATCATCGATGTAGAGGGT
This sequence comes from Chloroflexota bacterium, assembly GCA_031369685.1. Taxonomy (GTDB): domain Bacteria; phylum Chloroflexota; class Limnocylindria; order Limnocylindrales; family CSP1-4; genus UBA5189. The sequence goes on from JANMPD010000109.1 coordinate 2,203, forward strand.
GGTCCAGTCGGAGAGCGTGGCCCAGCCGGCGGTCGTCACCAGCGCGGAAGCGAGGCCGGTGGACGTCGGAATGAGCGCGGCGTTCGCCCCTGTTGCCGCTAACGCTTCTGCCCATCCGGGCCTGACACCGCTGATCGCTGCGTACCGCGCCACCTGCTCGTCGCCATACACCTCGGACCGGCCGTCGATGAAGACGGGAATCTCGGGTCGAACCATCTCGATCCAGCCGCCCCAGCTGTAGTGGTTGAACAGGCAGAGCCCGCCGGGCCACGCGACCGCTAGTGCATCGAGGGCTGGCAGCGCGGCAACCGGGTACTCGGCTCGGATCGCCGCGTCCGTGTTGGCCGGCCCGACCCGCGCCCAGACCAGCGCTCCCGTAAGGACGACGATGATCGCCAGCAGGCCCAGGTTGGCGCGGCGGCGGCTCCCGGGAGCCAGGCCCACGGCTTCCGGAACGATCCTCCGGCCCTCGAACCGCAGGCCCCGACCGACGAGGACGACGACCCCAGCCGCGAGCGCCGGAGCAGCCGCGATCCCGAACAGGCCCGCGTGATACCCGTGCTGGAGGCCCGCGAATCCCAGCGCGACGGCGATCAGGGCATCGTCAAGCCGAACATCGTCAAGCTGAGCGCGGCGTGGAGCTGAGCGCAAGCCGGGACCACCTCGCCTCGCCTTCGACGAGATCCGGCCGAGCCCGCCGGGCCCGTCGAGCCGGCCGAGCGCGCCGAGCCGCGCGGCCGCGAGGGCGGAGAGGGCGCCAAGCCCGCCGAGCACGCCGAGCGCGAGGGCCACCACGAATGGCCACCACATTGATGCGGCCAGGTCGGGCGGCGCCCACTCCGCGATCAGCTCGAGTCGCGATCCAGTCACCGCGCTGGCCACGTAGCCGATCAGTCGAAGGCCGAACGGGTTCGCGAGGGTCACGAGCGCCGCCCCGACGCCAACGATTCCCACCACGCGGGCGCGTTGATCCCGCTCGATGATCAGGCTCACCCCCGTTGCTCCGAGGATCGCCAGACCGAGCACGAACGATCCGTGGGTGTTGGCCCAGATCAGGAATTCGAGGATGACGACCACGGCGAACCGCCGCGTGTCGATGCCCCCAGCCCTCCACGCATCGATGAGCCAGAGGAGCGAGGCGACGGCGAAGACCTCGATCACGAGCGGTCGCACGGAGACGATGGTCCCGGCGTCGAGCAACGCCAGGAGACCCACGACAAGAGCAATTGCCACGCCGAACCCGCGCAGACGGAGCCTCGCGACGGTCAGGAGTATTGCCATCGTCGCGAGCGCTCCGGCCAACAGGCTGTTCGCCGTCGGCCCGAGGCTGTCGTGGAGGAACGCCATCAGGCTCTCGGCCAGCCACTCATGGGCGATCCATGCGGCACCCGCGGCGGTCCACGAATACGTGTCAACGGCCGCGAACAGCTGCCCATCGAGAACGTGCCGACCGTTGGCGACATGCCAGCCGTAGTCCGAATCGACGGCGGGCACCGTGAGGTACGCGAACGCAAGGAGCCCGAAAACGGCGACGACGAGGCCGCTGAGCTCCGTGAGGCGCGATTTGCGGTGGCTCGCTGTGGTCGCTGCCTCCGCCCTGTCGGTCGTGTCGGCCGTATCGGCCGTGTCGGCGGTATCGGCCGTGTCCACCCCCAACAACACTTTCCCCCAGGGTTGCTACTCGGCGCATCATATGCGCCGTGTCGCATCACCCGCAGGAGGAGACCCCCACGCCTCGGCCACCCCGGCCACCCCGGCCACCCCGGCCACCCGCGCCACCCCGGCCGCGTTGATACCCCATGACCTGATGCGCCGAGTCGCATCACCCGCAGGAAGAGACCCCCACGCCCCGGCCTCCCCGGTCCGCCACAGCGTCGCAACCTGCGCCGTGCGCTACCGCGCCGCGACCTGGATCCAGATCGTCTTGGTTTCGGTGTATTGCTCATGGGCATGGAGCGACTTGTCGTGGCCGCCGAAGCCGGACATCTTGTAGCCGCCGAACGGGGTGGTCATGTCGCCCTCCGAGTAGGCGTTGACGCCGACCACACCGGCGCGCAGGTCGCGTGCCACGCGGTGGGCGACATCGAGGTCGCGGGTGTAGAGCGACGCCGCAAGGCCATACGGGGTGTCATTGGCAATCGCCACGCCCTCGGCCTCGGTATCGAACTCGATCACCGACAGCACCGGCCCGAAGATCTCCTCCTGCGCGATCCGCATGTCGTTGCGGACGGAGTCGAGGATCGTGGGCGGCACGAACCACCCGCCGGTCTCCTCGAGAATGCGCTTCCCGCCGGTGACGACCCTCGCGCCCTCGCGCCGCCCGATGTCGATGTAGTCGAGGACTCGCTCCATGTGACCGCGCGATATCAGCGCCCCGATCTTCGTCGCCGGATCGAGTGGATCGCCGACCGACCACTGCGCCAATTCGGACGCCACGGCCTCCATCACCCGATCCTTGACCGATCGATGGACGATCAGGCGTGAGCCGGCGCTGCAGTTCTCGCCCATGTTCCAGAAGATCGCTATGGCGACGTTCGTGGCGACGTTTTCAAAGTCCGTGACATCCGGAAACACGATCTGCGGGCTCTTGCCGCCGAGCTCGAGGAGGACGCGCTTGAGATTCGTCTCAGCCGAGTAGGTGAGGAATTGCCGGCCCACCTCGGTCGAGCCGGTGAACGCGACGACATCGATGTCGGGGTGCCGCCCGATCGCTTCGCCGACCGTGCCGCCGGGCCCGGTGACGACGTTGAGGACGCCGTCCGGGATGCCTGCCTCGGCCCCGAGCTCGGCAATCCGCAGCAGACTCAGCGAGGTGGTCGAAGCGGGCTTGATCACGACGGTGTTGCCGGTCGCGAGGGCGGGGCCGAGCTTCCAGGCTGCCATCTGTGCTGGGTAGTTCCACGGGATGACGGCGCCGACGACGCCGACCGGCTCGCGCGTGATCGTTGCAATCGTGCCCTCGGGCGACGGCGCGACCTGTCCGTAGATCTTGTCCGAGGCCTCGGCGTGCCATCGAATGCAGCTCGCTGTCTCGGGGACGTCGAGTCCGATGGTGTCGCTGATCGGCTTGCCGGCGTCGATGGTTTCGATGAGCCCGATCTCGCGTCCGTTTGCCTCAATGAGATCGGCCCAGCGGATGAGGATCCGCTTCCGATCGCCGGGGCTCATCCGCGACCAGTTGCCGGAATCGGCGGCCCGGCGCGCGGCCGCGACCGCCGCGTCGACATCGGCGGGCCCGCCCTCGGCGACCTCGGCGATGGGCTGGCCCGTGGCCGGGTTCTCGGTCACGAACCGGCGGCCGCCGGCCGCTTCCCGGAATTCGCCGCCAATGAACAGCTGGGTCCTCAGGTTGAGCGCCGCGATTTCGGTGCGGGCTTGGTCGATTTCCGGGCTCAGGGTGTCGGTCATCGGTTGATCCTACGACGTGCGCGGCCCATCATCACGCCCATGAACGAGTTTCCCCGATACCCACTGCTGTTCGGGCCATCGCCCGTGCATCGGCTCGATCGCCTGACCGCGTATCTCGGCGGGGCGGCCGTATGGGCCAAGCGGGAGGATGTCAATTCGGGCCTTGCGTTCGGTGGCAACAAGACGCGCAAGCTCGAGTACCTCCTGGCCGATGCCCTCGCCCAGGGCTGCGACACGCTGGTTTCGATCGGCGGCGTCCAGTCCAACCACACCCGCCAGGTCGCAGCCGCGGCCGCCGTGGCCGGCCTGAAGTGCGTCCTGATCCAGGAGAGTTGGGTGGACTGGCCGGATGTCACGTACGACCGGGTCGGCAACATCCTGTTGAGCCGCTTGATGGGTGCCGATGTGCGACTGGTGAAGGCCGGTTTCGGGATCGGGTTCAAGGAGAGCTGGGAGCAGGCACTTGCCGAGATCGTGGCGTCGGGCGGCAAGCCGTACGCGATACCTGCTGGTGCGTCAGATCATCCGCTCGGCGGTCTCGGGTTCGCGTCTTGGGCGCGCGAGGTCGAAGCGCAGGAACGGGATCTGGGCGTATTCTTCGACACCGTCATCGTGTGCTCGGTCACCGGTTCCACGCAGGCCGGCATGATCGCCGGCTTTGCCGATCGCGAGCGCGAGCGGCGGGTCATCGGCATCGATGGTTCCGCAAAGCCGGCCGAGACGCGGGACCAGGTCGCGCGCATCGCGCGGTTCACGGCCAAGGCCATCGGCGTCGGGCGCGACCTGCGCGAGGACGAGGTCATCCTGGATGATCGCTATCACGCGGGGATCTATGGCATCCCGGATGCGTCCACCCTCGCCGCGATGCGACTCGGCGCATCACTCGAGGGCATGATCACGGATCCGGTGTATGAGGGCAAATCGCTGGCTGGGCTCATCGATCTTGTCGCGCGGCGCGAGATCCCAGCCGACTCGACGGTCCTGTATGCCCACCTCGGCGGCCAGTCGGCCCTCAACGCCTACGCCTCGCTGTTCACCTGACAATCGGGGCATGCCGCCCCGACGACCAATCAGTGCCGGGTCGCAGCCCTGTCACGGCCGGCGCGCGGCCCTGTCACGGCCGGGCCACGGCCTGACCTGATGCGCCGAGTCGCATCATCGGGAGAAGGCGTCGCGGCCAGGCCACGGCGGCCCACGGCCTGCTCCTGATGCGCCGAGTCGCATTATCGGGAGAAGGCGTCGCCGTCGGCCCGTTCGGGCCGTTCCGTCGGCCCGTTCGGCGATGCATTGACCGGGCGCTACTACAGCGCTACATTTACGCTACAGCCGCCGCTGGCAGTGACCACAACTCCTCGAAGAGGTTCCCATGACCGTTGCCAGCCCATACGCCGATGAAGTCCGGCGCGTGCGCGCGCTCGGGATCGAGACCGGCGACATCGCCCGGGCAACCGGCGCCGCGATGGCCACGGTCACGTCATGGATCCGCTCGGAACGGCGGCCATCGGCCGGCTATCGCGATCGGCTCATGGATCTCGTGGCGATCGTCGATCGCCTCGCCACCACGATGGATGAGGCGTATGTCCCGCTCTGGCTGAACAAGCCGATCCCGGCCCTTGGCGATGAACGACCGCTCATCGCGATCCGGAAGGGCCGCTATCGGGACGTCTCGAAGCTGGTCGCGGAGCTCGAAGACAGCTCGTTCGCCTGACCATGCCTGGAACGGCTGCGCCCGGAGTGCCGCGGATCTCGCGGTCGCGCGCGCGAACACGGACCGGACCGACACGGGCGCCTTCCGGGCCGGGACCGACGACCGCCTTGCCGACACCTCGCATTTCGATCCACAGCACCTGGTTCCGGATCGTTCGAGGCGGTGGCGAACCGTTCGTCTGGACCCCCGAACCGGCCGATGGACGATGGCAGCGCGGTGACGTAATCCGCGCGATCTACCTCGCCGACACGGAGGCAACGGCGTGGGCGGAGTGGTATCGACACTCCGCGGAGCTCGGAGTTCCGCCAGCAAACCGCATGCCGCGGGATAGCTGGAAGGTCGCGGTACGCATCACCGACATCGCGGACCTGACCGCCGAGGGCGTCCTGGAGGCGCACGGGATCATGGGCCTGACCCCGATACGGCGCCAGTGGCCGGCCACGCAGGCGGTGGGGGAGTCGTACTTCCGCGATGCATGGCGCGGGCTTGTCGCGCCATCAGCGGCCCACGTCGGCGGGCGCGTCCTCGCGATCTTCCGGCCGTTACCAGCCGTACCCGGCCTGCGCCTGGTTCCGCCGGTCCGCCACTACCTCGATCTGCCGCCGCTGCCCACGGGCCTCCGAACCTAGCGACGATCACGCGAACGCTCGGGACCGCCGCCGGGAGCGCTCCGGTTATCCTTCGAAGCCCACTTGCTGCAGGAGCCTGCGTCCCGATGTCATCGGCCGGTCCAAATCCCGTGCATCGCGAACCGTGGACGGTGCGGATCGCCATCTGGAGCGCCCGCCATCGGTATCCGGTGTTCGCTCTGTGGTTCGTCCTGACCCTCGGCATGTTCGCGGCCAGCCTCGCCGCGGGGGGAGTCAAGACCCTGGACACGGACGCGGATCCGAGCGGACCAAAGCTCGAATCCCGGGAGGCGTATGACGTCTTCAACGCGGGCAGCACGCCGGAACCGGCGTCGGAGCGGCTCCTCGTCGTCATCAATGGCGGCCCCGGCGCCGCGGCGGACCCCGATTTCCAGGTCGCCATCGGCACGCTCGTCGACAACCTCACGGCGGCCCACGCCACCCTCGACGGGAGCGATGCGATCACCTTCACGAGCGTGGTCGATCCGTTCAAGGTGCCTCTGACCTCCGGGCTCATCTCCGAGGACGGGACGACCGTCCAGATCGTCGGGAACGTCCCAGGGGAGCGAGTCGCCATCCAGCAGTTGCTCGTCCCGGTTCCGGCGATCATCGATACCGCACGGGCCGCGCTGCCGGATGCCTCGATCCACGTCGTCAGCGGCACGTTCATCAACGCCGACATCAACGAGCTGATCACCCACGACCTGGACAGCTCGCTCCGGATCACCCTCCCGTTGACATTCGCGATCCTGCTCCTGGCATTCGGCGCGATCGTGGCGTCCATCATCCCGGTCGTCCTGGCCGTGACCTCGCTCCTCGCCGCCTTCGGTTTCATCGGGCTGTATAGCCACGTCGTGGGGCCGGTGAGTTCGAATGCGACCCAGCTGATCGTGCTGATCGGCCTGGCCGTCGCCGTCGACTACTCGCTGTTCATGGTCACGCGCTTCCGGACCGAGCGGCGCCATCGCCGGAGCGTGCCCGTCGCAATCGAGGTCTCGAGCAGCACCGCGGGTCGAGCCGTGTTCTTCTCCGGCCTCGCCGTCATGATCTCGCTCGCGGGCCTGCTGACCCTTGGGATCCCGCTGTTCACCTCGATGGCCGTCGGGACGATCGCGGTCGTCCTCATCTCGGTCATCGGCAGCCTCACGTTCCTGCCCGCGACCATGGCCCTGCTCGGCGACCGAGTGAACAAGGGCCGCCTTGCGACATGGATCCCGCGCCTGCTGGTCCGACTGCCGATCGCGGGACCGCGGCGGGTCGGTCGCATCATGCTCGACTGGTTCGAGCGGCGAACGGCGCGCCCTGAGGGCAGCGGCCCGTGGGCGCGGCTCGTGACGGCGGTGATGGCCCGGCCCGTGTTGATGCTCGGCGCGTCGGGCCTCGCCCTGATCCTCCTCGCAGCTCCGGTGCTCCATCTTCGAACCGGGCTGACCGACATCACGGGCTTTCCGTCCTCGATCGATGGGGTGGCCGGGATCAAGCTGGTCAACGAGAAGTGGCCGAAGGGCACCGACCTGCATCTCGATGTGGTCGTTACCAATGCCGATCGAGCCGACGTGGCCGCCGGCATCGAGCGTCTGAAAGTCGATGCCCTGGCGATTCCGGGCCTCAGCGGACCACCGATCGAACAGTCCTCGGACGACGGCCGCGCGGCCCTGATCTCGTTCACGATGTCCGGCGGCCGCAACGACGATGCCAATCGCGCCGCAGTCCGGGAAATGCGGGGCCAACTCGGCCCGTCGATCTTCGGCTCGCTGCCCGACGTGCGGGTCCTGGTCAGTGGCCAGGCTGCCACGGCCCTCGACATCGTCAGCATCTACACCGACGGAACGCCCCGGATCTTCGCGTTCGTGCTCGGGTTCTCGTTCCTGCTGATGCTGGTCGCGTTCCACTCGATCGTCATCCCGATCAAGGCGATCCTGCTCAACCTGCTCTCCACCGGCGCTGCGTTCGGTGTCCTCGTCCTGGTGTTCCACGACGGCTGGTTCGCCGAGCAACTCGGGATCGTGCCGGGCGGCGTCATCGAGAGCTGGGTCCCGATCTTCATCTTCACGATCCTGTTCGGGCTATCGATGGACTACCACCTGTTCATCCTTACGCGGATCAAGGAGGCGCGGGATCGCGGCCTCGATTCGCGCGCGGCGGTGGCGCGTGGCATCGCCGTTACCGCGGGCACGATCACGAGCGCCGCCTCGATCATGGTCGTGGTCTTCGCGGCCTTCGTGTCCCTCCAGTTCGTGTTCATCCAGCAGCTCGGCCTCGGCCTGGCCGTGGCCGTGCTGATCGACGCCACGATCGTGCGGGTGATCCTCCTGCCGGCTTCGATGCAGCTGCTCGGCGACTGGAACTGGTGGCTGCCGCGATTCCTGCGCTGGCTGCCGGTAATCACGATCGAGGGCGAAGGTCCGGAGATGGACGAAGCCGACGCCTGACCGCGGCGGAGGCCCGGAGGCGCGGCGGCGCGGCCGCGGGCTCAGTACCGGGGCTTGGTGGACGCGGACGGCGAGCCGGAACCCGAGTTCGGCCCACCGTCGGGCGAGGCCACGAACCAGACGCCATTGAGGCCCTGTCCGTTCACCTCGCCCGCGGTCGCGTCGCCGGCGAAGTAGTAGAGGGGTGCGTCCTTGTAGGTGACCTGGGTTGTCCCGTCATCCCGGGTGATCGTCCCGAACGAACCCGTGACGTCGGCTCCGCCCTTGACCGATTCGCCGGTGTCGAGCACGAACGGTGGCCACGCCGTGGCGCAGGTTCCCGTGCAGGTGCTCACGCCGGGCGTGTCCTTCGTCAACACGTACAGGGTCTTGCCATCCTCGCCGGTCAGGAACGCGCCGATGGTCGCGTCATTGGCGATCTTGACCTCATAGACCGAGCCGCCCGTTCCTTCCTTGGTCGGGCTCGGCGTGGTACCTCCCCCGTACTGGCCACCCGTCGAACCGCTACATGCAGCCAGGACGAGGGCGCCAAGCATCGCCAAGGCGCCAAGGTGTTTGCTGATCCGAGGCTTCAGATGATCCATCGCGGCGTTCCTCCGAGCCATTGCCGAGCGGCGATACGGACGGAACGGTGTCGGGCTCCGTTCGTCACCCACCAGTACGTTCAGGCGTTGACATCGGATCGCGAGGCCGGTGCGGGCTGTGACGGATCGCCGTCGTCCGGGATGCTGACCCAGAAGCGCGCCCCACCGCCATCGCGGTTGGCCCCGCCGAACGTTCCCCCGTGGGCCCGGACAGCGCTCGCAACCGTGGCCAATCCCAGGCCCGAACCTGGACCCATACTCATCTCGCCACGTACGAAGGGTTCGAACAACCCCTCCGGTGGGTTGGCACCGAGGCCTCTGCCGCGGTCGAGGACTTCGATCGTGAGCCAGTTGCGAGACCCGTCCGCTTGGGTGTCACCTCGAATCTCGACCAGACGACCCTCGCCGCCGTGGGTCAGGGCATTGGTGACGAGGTTGCCGAGCGCATGCTCGACACGAACCCGGTCGACGCGCTCGACCACGTCGGGCACCGCGGCTTCGATGACGGCACCCTGCCGTTGAATGAGGGGTTCGACGGCTCTGCTGACCGACGCCACAATCTCGCGGAGGGGGACCGGGCGTCGGTCGATGCGCTTGGCATCTTCCTGGTTCGCCGCGAGCTCGAGGAGGCTCGTGACGAGGCTGCTGAGGCGGATCACGTCGCCCTGGGCGTCCGATACCGCCCGGCGAACCTCCGTGATGCTCGTGCCGGGACGGTCCGCTTCGTCAAGCTCAGCCCTGAGGGCAGCCAGGGGCGTTCGAAGTTCGTGCGACGCCATCGCCACGAACAGGCTCTGTCGTTCCACGGAATCCGAGATCCGGTCGAGCATGCCATTGAGCGTCTGCGTCAAGTGCCCGATCTCATCGAGCCGAGCGGGTTCAACCAGTCGGCGATCGAGGTTCGTCGGGTCAATGCCTGATGCGTCGTCGATCAGGCGATCAACGGGCCCTAATGCGCGACCGGCCAGCAGCCAGCCGCCAAGCAGAGACACCGCGCCGACGGACAGTCCGACCACCAGGAGGAGCCGTGCGAGTGCCGCCTGGGAGTCGTCGATTGGCCGGAGGTCGGCACCGGTGACCACCGTCGTCCCGTCCGGCAAGATCCGCGCGAACAGGAGGTATTGCCGCCCGTCCGCCTGAAGGACGCCGTTGACCGAGCGCAGGCCGTGCGGTGCTGTGATCGACGCCTCCTGGAGACTTCCATCGGGCCCGAACAGGGCGGCGAAGACCGCGGGCGAGGCCTGATCTGATTCCTGGAGCCCCGATTGCCCCGCATTTTCCATCGAGGCGAGGATCCCGTCAGCCCGTGTCTGCAGCGTGGTCTCTAGCGATGCACGGAGCGCCGACCCCATCTGCCACCACACGAACACCCCGACGATGAAGAAGGTCAGCACGACGCCGATCCAGTAGCTGACGGCCAAGCGCGAGCGAATCGTCACGCGGGAACTCCCGGGCGCTCGGGACGGAGTGCATAGCCGACCCCGCGGACCGTCTCGATCCAGGGCGAACCCACGTCCGGGCCAAGTTGCTGTCGCAGCAATCGAACATAGACGTCGATGATCCTGGGGTCGCCATCGAACGCCCAATCCCAGACCTGGTCGAGGATCTGCGATCTCGACAGGACCTGGTCCGCGCGCCGCGCAAAGAACTCCAGGAGCGAGAATTGTCGACCGGTCAGGTCGAGTTCGCGTGACGCCATTGTTGCGCGATGGGACGAGGGGTCGAGTTCAAGCGTCCCGACGACGATGCTCGTCGGCCGAGTGCTCGGGCCTCGCCGATCCAGGGCACGGAGACGGGCCTCGAGCTCGGCAAAGGCGAACGGCTTGACGAGGTAGTCGTCGGCTCCGACATCGAGGCCCCGAACGCGATCGGTGACCGCGTCGCGCGCCGTCAGCATGAGCACAGGGCTCCAGTTTCCACTCGCCCGGAGCTCGCGGCAGAGGCTGAATCCGTCCCCGTCGGGCAGCATCACGTCCAAAATCAGCACGTCATGCGTTGTCTCGGAAATGAACCATCGCGCCTCCTCGACCGTCCCGGCCACATCGACGGTATGACCGGAGCGATGGAGGCCACGGACGATCACCGCGCGCAGCCGCTGGTCGTCCTCGAGCATCAGGATCTTCACGGCTTCATCCTGGTGGCCGAATGTGAATGCCATATGAATCACCCGTGATCCGAAATTCACCGGAGGCTCATGGCCCGTGGCGCAACGTTGGCTCGTGATCGGGCAGAAGACCCGATGCGAACCAGGAGATTGAGCCATGAAGTTCGATCGTTTCCGCGCTCCGGCCCTCGCCGCGACCGCGGTGCTTCTCATCTCGGGAGCGGCCAACGCGTTTGCCGCGAGCCCGTCCGTTACCCTTCCCGCCCCGGTGACCCCGGTCGTGCAGGTGGCGCGCGCCGACACGGACACACTCCAGGAAGGTGATCAGACCACGCCGGACGTCGCCGGCGTGGCCGAGTCGACCGTTGACGTCCCCGAGGCCGCCGGCGCCGCCGAGGCTCCGGATGCCGCCGGCGCCGCCGAGGCTCCCGAGGCAGCGGGTACCGAGGCCGACGGCCCCGGTGGCCACGCCGATGCCGAGGGTCAGAACGTCGACCACCAGTTCGACGGCGAAGAGTAAAACCCTTCGATCCTGTGGGCGGGCCGGCGACGCCACCGTGGCGCGGCCGGCCCGCCTCATTTCATGTTTCGTTCAGGTAGACGTGGGATACGTGAGACATGACGTCGACGACTTTGGCCCGCGAGTCGACCACGGGCAACCCTGACAGCCTCGGTGACCAGAGACCCCAACCTACGATCTGTCCTCCCGGGATGCCTTCTGGCCGGTCCGCGGGTACGAAGACCGGTGCGACCGGATCGCGCTGCGCGCGCTCCTGCCCCGTCCGGGTGGCAGTCTCCTTGACCTCGGCGCCGGCTTCGGCCGGCTCGTGGACGAGTACAGTGGGTTTGGATCCGTGAGCCTGGTGGACGCATCACCGGTCATGGTTGAGGCGGCCCGTGAGCGCGTTGCCACGGACTCACGACGCACGGTTATTCTCGCGAATTCCAGCCACCTGCCCACGAAGGATGCCTCCGTCGACACGGTGGTTTCAGTTCGCTTGCTCGTCCATCTCCACGATCCCGAGGCGACGTTTCGAGAGGTCGCGCGGGTCCTGAAGGCGGGCGGCAGCCTGATCGTGGAGTTTCCGAATCGGCGCCACCTGCTCGCCGGACTCCGATACCTGCTCCACCGACAGGCCTGGTCCCCGATGGAGCGGCAGCCCCACGAATACGTGCCTGGTCACTTTTCCCACCATCCCATGACCATCGAACAACAGCTTCGGAAAGCAGGACTGCAGCCGGCCGCGCGCCGCTCCGTCTCCCTCTTCCGGACCGGCCGGCTCACGAACCATGTTCCCGTCGCGATCCCGGCCGGTATCGAGCGGCCGCTCCAGGGCCTGTTGGGCCGCCTCGGGCCTGGCCCGTCGATGTACGTCCGGGCAGTCAAGTCCGGCCCGGACGACCAGCCCCGCGTCTCAGCCAGGATTCATGTTGCTTCGTCAGGTTCTCGCTGAGCCGCCGGCCCGCAACCAAGCGGCGCCGCCCCCGGGCCCGCTTTAGCGCGCCGGCGGCTTCTTGCCATCGACCGGTCGCTGGATGGGACTACGATCGTCCTGTCGGGCCGGATTGACATCACCCATCGGCCGGCCCGCGAGGTGGCTGGAGGTCAACCCTGAGAATCCTGATCGTCGAGGATGAACCCGCCATCGCCGGTGCCCTGAAGTCGGCGCTGACGGCGGATGGTCACGCGGCCGACACGGTCGGCGATGGTCGAGGTGCCCTCGACTGGGCCGACACGTACGCGTACGACCTCGTCATCCTCGATGTGATTCTCCCTGGTCTCGATGGCTTCGCTGTCTGTTCGGCCCTTCGAGCCAAGGGTTGTGCGGCGCCGATCCTCATGCTGACAGCGCTCGACGACATCGAGGACCGGATCAAGGGTCTCGATCACGGAGCGGACGACTACCTCCCGAAACCGTTCAGCATGGATGAGCTGCGAGCGCGCGTCCGCGCGCTCGGCCGGCGGAGGCTTGAGGACCGCGCGCCAACGCTCCAGGTGGGCGACCTCGAGCTCGACCCGGCCACGCGCGGTGTTCGACGATCCGGTCGGGGTATTCGCCTCACGGCTCGCGAATTCGCCCTGCTCGAATTGCTCGCGCGCCATCCCGGCCAGATCTTCGGCCAGGATCGCCTGATCGAAATTCTCTGGGATGCGGACTTCGCGGCCGAGTCGAACATCGTCGAGGTCTACGTACGGAGCCTGCGTCGCAAGGTCGATGAGGGCCGACGCGACGGCCTGATCGAGACCGTTCGGGGTTCGGGCTACCGGCTCCGGGCCCCGGAGCTGATGTGATGTTCTCCCGCACGCAGACCCGACTTACGGTGTTGTACATTGTGCTCTTCGCCCTCGTGCTCGGGATCTTCAGCGTCATCTTCTACATCGTGGTGACCACAGCGCTCGCGCCGACCTTCGACGTGGGACCAGAGCTGACCAACGAACAGGCGGCCGAGGCCGCGTACCGGGCGACCGTGGACCAGATCCGGGTCGCGCTCGTCGTCGCCGATGTCGCCGTGATCGTCCTCGTCGGCGTTGCGGCATGGGTCCTTGCGGCTCGGACCCTACGGCCGATCCGGGAGGCGCATGCTCGCCAGCGCCGGTTCGTCGCTGACGCCTCTCATGAGATGCGGACACCCCTCGCGGCGATCCGCGCCTCGGCCGAAGGCGGGCTGGCAGGGCCGGGATCAGAGGAGGACCTGCGCCAGGCGCTCGGCATCGTGGTCGATTCGGCAGATCAACTTTCGAGATTGACGAACGACCTGCTCATCCTCGCGAAAGCGGATGAACTGCCAGTGGGCCGCCAGACCGTCCCGGCGGACCTGTCAGTGATCGTCGCCGAGACCCTCGACGCGTTCTGGGCTGGCCACCCTGACTTGCACAAGGCCAGGGCGACTCTCGGGGCCGACCTGCTCGTGGTCGCGGATCCCGACGAGATCGGACGCATCGTCCTGAATCTCATCGATAACGCCTACCGCTACAGTCCCATCGGCTCGCCGCCGCCGCGGCTCACGACCAGGGCTGCCGAGCGGGACGTGGTCGTCGAGGTGAGCGACAGCGGGCAGGGGATCGCAGGTGCTGACCTGGATCGAATCTTCGAGCCGTTTGCCCGCCTGCATGCGGATGCCGATGCGGAGGAGGGGAGTGGCCTGGGGCTGGCGATCGCCCGTAGCCTCGCCAATCGCAATGGCGGACACCTGACGGTCTCCAGCCGTCCCGGCCAGGGTTCGACCTTCCGGCTCGCCCTGCCGCGGTTCAGGTGACGTTCATCTCGATCACCGATACCTCGTAGTGATCGATCGGCCCAGGTGCCGACGACATGAACCCGAGGTTCTTCAATCGTGATTGTCAAGTCGACCCACAGCCTTCGACGGCTGCTCATCCTTCCCGCCATCGGAGTCCTGCTGGTCGCCTGCGGCAGCACCGGAGGGGTCGCTCCAACATCGTCCGCGCCGCCGTCTGTGTCCCCGTCTGCCTCGGCGGTGTCCCCGTCCTCGAGTCCGGGCGCCCTGCAGACCGCCGCGCCCAGTTCGACCGACACGACGGCGACCGAGCCGCCCGGGGGAACGACGAGCGGGGACGTCCCCGACAATGCCGTGTTCCTCACGTATCACGGTGCCGGGCCGGTGTTCTCCATCCAATACGTCGAGGGTTGGCAGGTCACGCCGCGAACGGACGGGGTGGTCATGAAGGACAAGGACAGCAGCGAGTCGGTCGGCATCACGGCGCCCCAGACGGATGTTGCGGGCTACGTGGCGGGCACGGATCTTCCCGCCCTCAAGGCCCAACCGGGCTTCGCGCTGATCAAGCAGGACACGGTCAGGATCGGTAATGCAACCTACCAGCACCTGGCTTATCACCAGCTGTCTCCGCCGGATTCCGTGACCGGCAAGCAGGTCCCCCAGACGGCCGACCGCTACTACGTGCCGGGGCCCAACGGCCTCGCGATCGTGAGTCTTGCGACCCCAGATGGTGTCGACAACGTGGACGCATTCCGGCAGATGATCAAGAGCTTCTCGTGGTCGTAGCAGCGATGGCAGCCCCGGCAAAGCACAGTGAGGTCGCGTCCGTGGCTCAGCCGATTGCGATCCAGCTCGTCGATGTCATTCGCGTCTACCGAGAGGTCGACGTCGAGACCATCGCGCTTCGGGGGATCGACCTGGAGGTGGCCGTTGGCGAGTTCGTCGCGATCATGGGCCGTTCCGGGTCCGGCAAGTCAACCCTGTTGCAGCTCCTCGCCGGATCGGACCGACCCACCGCGGGCCGCGTGATCGTCGATGGGATCGATCTGTCTCGCGCCGAGGAGGATGATCGCCGACGACTCCGGGGAGCCCACGTTGGAATCGTCTTCCAGAGCGGCAACCTGATCCCGTTCCTGGACCTCGAGGAGAACGTCCAGCTGGCTGCGGAATTGGCGGGACGACCGATCGACCGGGCCGGCACGCACGCCATCCTCGAGCGAGTTGGCCTGGCGGGCCGAGAACGCCACCGGCCGAGCCAGTTGTCCGGCGGCGAGCAGCAGCGAGCGGCGCTTGCCGCGATCCTCGCGACGCGACCACCCATCGTCCTTGCTGATGAGGTGACCGGCGAACTCGATTCGGCAACGGCCGAGCGGTTGCTCGACCTCTTGGTCCAGGTGCACCGACAGGACGGGATGACGCTCCTGATGGCGACCCACGATCCACACGTGGCCGCGAGGGCCGATCGGATCGTCGAGCTTCGTGACGGGCGGGTCGTCGCCGATCGCAGGCTCCGATGAACCTCATCACGTGTCGTGGATTGACCCGCCGGTATGTGCAATCCGGACTCGATCCGGTCGTCGCCGTCGCGGATGTCGACCTGACGGTCGAAACCGGAACGGTCGTCGCGATCGAGGGACCGTCGGGGTCCGGCAAGACCACCCTGCTTGGGCTCCTTGCCGGTCTCGAGGTGCCCGACGCCGGCACGCTCGAGGTCATGGGCCACGAACTTTCGCGGTTGAGCCGGACCGAGCGCGCTCGGCTCCGACAGGGCCAGATCGGGATCGTCTTCCAGTCGTTCGGGCTCATTCCCAGCCTCAATGCGGGCGAGAACGTCGCCCTGCCACTTGCCCTGGCGGCGGTCCCGCCACGCGATCGGGAGTTCCGGGCACGACTTGCCCTCGAGGAGGTCGGCCTTGGATCCGCACACGGTGCCCGGATCGACGAGCTGTCGGGCGGCGAACGCCAACGGGTCGGCGTGGCACGTGCCTTGATCAATGAGCCGGCGCTCATCCTCGCGGATGAGCCGACTGGCAGCCTCGACGAGGAGAACGCCGGCGATGTGCTCGCGTTGCTGACCGACGCCGTTCGGCGGCGGGGTGCGAGCCTGGTCCTCGTCACGCACGACCCGGCGAGTGCCGCACGCGCGGATCACCACTACTTGATGCGCGACGGGCGCCTGACACTCGGAGTCCCAGCATGAATCTGCCTCGCCACGCCCTTCGCCTCGTCCTTCGCGAGCCCCGACGATCGCTCGTCGCGCTGGTCGGCGTGACGATCGCGTCGACCCTGATCACGAGCGTCCTCCTGTTCGGTGCGGCATCGAGCAGCACGGTCACCCGACGGGCGCTTGCCGAGCTCCCAGTGGACGCCCAGGTGATCCTCGGGCAGGGTGCGGACCCCGTCGCTGCCCGCGCCATCCTGACGGCCGACCCTGCGGTTCGGAACGTCACCGCGTTTGATCTCGCCCACTTCAACTTTGCCTCGACAAACAAGGCAGGGACGGGGACCCAGACCAGCGTCGGGGTCCTGCTCGGGCTCGATCCGTCGTTCACGTCGGCGACCGGGCTGTTCGGGCTCTCGTCGGGTTCCGTCCTGCCGGGCGCCATCGCGATCAGCCGCGATCTGGCCTCGAACCTCGGGGCCGTCCCGGGAGACACCGTCGCGTTCCAGCTGCCCGGCGGCGGCTCCGTATCTCTCCCGGTCTCGGGCATCGTGTCGATCACCGGCGCGGACCTGATTCTCGGCCCGATCGACGCAGCCCATCGGGCGGTTGGGGCAAATCCGCCGGTCAACGTGGCCGTCATGAGCCAGACCGATCTCGAGAGCCTGGTCCTGTCAAAGATCCCGGCTGGCGCGGTCGCCACGGACCTGGCGACGGCCGGCGGCGCGCCGTCCGGCGTGAATACGCCGGTTTTCGCCCCGGACCCTGCCGTCCGACGCGAGCTCCATGTTCAACTCGATCATGCACAGCTTTCCGGCGATCCGGTCGCGGCCCAGACGTGGCTCGATACCGTTCGTCGTCGGGTCGAGCGCCAGGGTGCGGGGGCCATCACCTGGATCGACGATGCCGCTGCCTCGCTCGAGCCGCTCGCCAAGGACCTCGCCTGGGGCCAGATCCTGTTCATCTTCCTGGCCCTTCCGGGGATCCTCCTCGCGCTCGCCCTGTCCCGGCTTGCGGCGGACGCGACGGCTGATGCCACCCGACGTCACGGGGCCCTGCTTCGTGCCCGGGGCGCCACACGACGCCAGCTCGGATCCGTGTTCATGGGCGCGACCATCGTCACCGCGCTGATCGGATCGGTCCTCGGCGTCGCCATCGGCGTCGGGATCGGCTTCGCGTTGTTCGGCGCGGACCTTGCCTCGGCTGGCGCGCCCGGAGCCGTCCTGCGTGGCGGGGCCATCGCCATCGCCCTCACCACGGTGCTCGCGAGCCTCGCCGCGATCCTGCCGCTGCGGGCGCAACTCAGCGAGGAGATCGCGGCGGGCCGTCAGGAGCTCCAGCGCGGACGGGCGCCGCTGTGGCAGCGCCTGTACCTCGATGTCCTCATCCTGATCGTCGGCGCGGTCGTCTATTTCGTCGCCGGCGGCTCGGGAATCCACCCCGTCCTCAACGCTGAGGGCAACCCGACGGTGACGCTGGCGCTCACCTCATTCGTGGCACCGCTGTTCTTCTGGATCGGTGGAACGGCCCTGTTGCTTCGGGTCGTGACGGCGGGGCTGAAGCGGACCGGGCACCTCTCCCTGCTCCTCGGTCGGCTCCTGGGTCGGCTCCTCGGCCCGGGTGGAGAACTCGCCGGTCGGTCCCTGACGGCGCGAGCGGCGGCCGCGTCACGAGCCATCGTCGTCCTTGCGCTCGCCGTGGGTTTCGCGACGAGCGTCCTCGTATTCGATGCCACCTATCGGCAACAGCAGGTCGTCGACGCCCAGCTCACGCTCGGCGCGGACCTCAAGGCGACGCCGCTGGCTGCGATGCCGGCCTCCGCGGCCGGCAATCTGGCCGGCGCCGGGATCGCCGGGGTCACCCCGTTCGTCGATCGGGTCGTGTACGTCGGTCCGGAGGCCCAGGACCTGCTGGCGATCGATGCGTCAACGTTGGCATCGGCGGCGCCTCTGTCGGACTCGTTCTTCGTCAACTCGACCGCGAGCGCAGCGATGGCCGCCCTGCAATCGCGCCCGGACGCAATCCTCGTCTCCGCCGAGACCGCCAAGGACTACAGCATCGTCGCGGGGGATCGCATTCGGATCCGGGTACCCGACGCGAGTGGAACCCTGAAGACCGTTGATTTCACGATGGCGGGGATCGCCCTCGAGTTCCCGACCGCGCCGAAAGACGCGTTCCTCGTCGCGAACCAGGCATACGTCGTGGCCCAGACCGGTAACGACCGGATCTCGTTTGTCCTCGCTCGAGCCGACGGCGACGTGGGCGCGGCATCGGCCAACCTGGCCCGGAGGCTGGGATCTGGCTGGCGGGTCGCCGACCTCGGAACCACGTCGGCACGCCTCGCCAACAGCATCACGTCGGTCGATCTCTCGAGCCTGGTGCTGCTCGACGTGGGCTTCGCGGTGCTGATCGCGGGCGTCGGGGTTGCCCTGTTCCTGCTCGCCGGCCTCGC
>JANMPD010000117.1:0-1660 GCA_031369685.1 Chloroflexota bacterium
GGCGCTGAGGTCCATGTCGATGGAGGGGTCAGCCGCGACACGGCTGAACTGATCGGCGGGCTTGCGGCTGATGTCCTCGTGGTCGGTTCGGCCCTCTGGATCAAGGGCCGCGACATGGGACGGGAGATCCGGCTGGTCCGGGCCCTCGCCGACGAGGGCTACCAGTATTCCCTCAACAACGGCGTACCACCCATCCCGCGTGATCGCATGGTCACCTTCGCCACGCTGCCGCGTCACCTTGCCCGGACCCTCCAGGGAGAGATCGAGCGGTCGGGCATCCCGGCGTTCGTCTTCCGATCCGGCCCGTTCGATCTCGATGCCCGGGACGAGGAGCGGGATTGGGACCTGCTCCTGCCCGCGTCGGCAGCGGAGGCGGCGCGCGAACGCTTCGCGCAGCGTCGAGATGCGTTGCTGGTCGATGCCTCGGCCTGGCGGGCCGCGGGGATGCCGACGCCACCGTTCGTTCCGGCGCCCCTGCCGCCCCAACCGGACGAGCTGGTCCCTTGAGCGAGAACACGCCGCCGATCCGCGACATGACCGTCGCCGCCGAGGGGCCGCTCGCGGCCGGACCGCCCGCGCCCGAACCGAATGCAGCCGAGGGGCCGCTCGCGGCCGGACGGCCCGCGCCCGAACCGAAGGCCGCAGAACCGAACGCCGATCTGCATCGCCGCAACGACCGGCTGCTGCTGTTCACCATCGTCGGCTACGTGGTGGTCCTGTCGGGGCTGATGATCGCGAGCGGTGTCTCGATCACGCCCGATGTGATGCTTGTCGCGCTCGGTTTGGCCGCGGTCATCCTGGGTCGCGGTCGCCTGTTCATTCGCGACTGGGTCCCGTTCATCGGTCTGTTCCTGGCCTACGAGCTCATGCGGGGCTACGCGGACGATCTCAATCGGGTCGTTCACGCGGCGGATGTGTTGTCGATCGAACGGGCCCTGTTCGGCGGCCTGCTGCCAACCCAGATTCTCCAGGACGCACTCCATCCCGCCGCGGGACTGGACGTCTTCGCCATCGCCGGCACGGTCTTCTACTTCCTGCACTTCCCGCTGCCGATCGCGGTCGCCTTCCTGCTCTGGGTGCGGCGACGGCGCGCCTACTACGACTACGTTGCGGCACTGATCCTGCTGTCCATGGCCGGCGTCGCCACGTACCTCGACCTGCCGGTCGCCCCGCCGTGGTGGGCCGCCCAGCATGGCCTGATCCCGGGCCCGGACGGCGCGCCGGCGATCACCTACCTGAAGGCCCAGGGGTTCAACGACCTCGCCCGCCTGTTCGGGTTCGAGGGCCGTTACGTGTTCAGCTACGCAATCTACGAGGTCAACCCGAACCAGGTTGCGGCGTTCCCATCACTCCACGCCGGCTATCCCTTCCTGGCGTTCCTGTTCGCTCGCCGGGCGTTCGGGCGGCCGGGCTGGCTCATGCTCGGCTACGCGGTCGCCGTCTGGTTCTCGATCGTGTACCTGGCCGACCACTACGTCGTCGATATCCTCGGTGGCGTCGCGTATGCGCTCGTTGCGTACATCGCGATCGTCCACGCTCCGGGCTGGTTCCGGAGGTTCGTGGATCAGGCCGCCAATCCGGGCGTCGATGCCGAAGTCCGCGACGGCGAGGCCGGCGACGAGGGTGCATTCCGTCGAGCCGCGGGGAGGGTTCGCTGGGC
>JANMPD010000168.1:0-36901 GCA_031369685.1 Chloroflexota bacterium
GGTAGATTCAGTCTGCCGGCAAGTGTCCCCGCCGGTCTTCTTGTTCGCCCCGCCTCCCAGCGCCGCCAAACGAGAAAGGCACGACCGCCACTTGGCCCTCGACACGCACCAGGAATTCCTCGTCCAGCCCGTCGACGCCTCGTGGTTGCAGTGCAACATCGAGTGCCAGGAGGCGTGCCCGGTCGGGACGAACTGCCGCGGCTACCTGAACCTCGCTGCCGAAGGGCGGTTCGAGGAGGGCTACATCCTGTCGCGCGAGCCGAATCCGGTCGCGGCGATGTGCTCGTACGTCTGTTCCGCCCCCTGCGAACGTGCCTGTCGGCGCGGTGACATCGACCGCCCGCTCGCCATTCGCGCCATGAAACGCTTCCTGGTGGAGTGGCACGAGGCATCGGGGATCCCGGATGTCATGCCCCAGATCACGGCCCGCGCCGAGAAGGTCGCGGTCGTCGGTGCCGGACCGGCCGGCATCTCCGTTGCGCGCGAACTAGCCATGAAGGGCTTTGGGGTCGATGTCTTCGACAGCCTGCCGTACGGCGGCGGCACGATGCTGATCGGCGTTCCGGCGTTCCGGCTGCCGCGCGAGGCCATCGAGATGGATGTGCGTCTCGTTGAGCGGCTCGGAGTCCGGTTCCACTTCAACACCACGATCGGCAAGGACATCTCGTTCGACGATCTCCAGCGGGATTACGACGCCGTGGCCATTACGGCCGGCGCGATGAACGCGGTCGCGCTCGACATTCCCGGGGCCGACCTCGACGGCGTCGACTACGGCGTCGACTTCATGAAGCGTGCGAACCTCGGTGAGGAACTGACCGTCGGCCGGGACGTCGTGGTCATCGGTGGCGGCTATACCGCCATGGACTGCTCGCGGACGTCCCTGCGCCACGGGGCCGAGCGTGTTTCGATCGTCTATCGCCGAACCCGTTCCGAGCTCGTCGTGGACGAGGAGGAGCTGGGCGAGACGGAACGCGAGGGCGTCCGGATGGAATTCCTGGCCAGCCCGATCGAGGTCCTCGGCGAGGATGGGCATGTGACCGGCGTGCGCTTCGTTCGCAACCGCCTGGGCGAGCCGGATGCATCAGGTCGCCGATCGCCCGTGCCGATCGAGGGATCCGAGTTCGTCATCGCGGCCGACGTGATCATCCCGGCCGTGTCGCAGGCTGCCGACCTGACATTCCTCCCGGTCGAGGCGGCATTCGAGGTCAATCGAGGACGGGTCAAGGTTGATCCGGCCACCTACGCGACCAACGTTCGCGGCGTCTTTGCCTGCGGCGACTTCGTGACCGGCCCGACGACACTGATCGAAGCCGCCGGCCACGGCAAGAAGGCCGCGTATGCGATTGATCGCTATCTCGCGGGTCGAACCGACGTGACCGTTGCCGCGAACGTCAAGATCACCAGTTCGTGGCGCCACGATATGCCCGAGTTCTACGACATCCTGCCGCGCCAGCACATCCCCATGGTGCCGGTCCAGGACCGCATGCCGTCCATGGATCCGTCGATCAACTTCACCACCCCGGTGGAGATGGGTTACGACGCCACGGGCGCGGTCGCTGAATCGACCCGCTGCCTGATGTGCAACTACAACATCTGGTTCGACCCGTTCCGGTGCGTCCTGTGCGGCGCGTGTGCGGATGTCTGCCCCGAGGGCGTCATCCACATGGTCGACATCAACCAGCTCAAGAGCGAGGGCCTGCTGACCGAGGTCGAGGAGGCATACGGCTGGGAGAATGGTGGCGCCATGATCCTCGATGAGGAGCGCTGCATTCGGTGTGCCCTGTGCGTCAAGCGATGCCCGTTCGACGCGATTACGATGGAGCGGTTCGAGCTTCAGGAGATCTCGAGCGACGGGCGGCTCTACAAGGAGTCGTACCGTGACGCTCAGCTCGCCGGCACGGCTGGTGTTGCAGGAGGACCCAGGTGAGTTTCCTCGAGCGGGTGGATACAACCATCCGCCGCAGTCCGGTCTGGCGCTCGCTGTTCCGCAACTCGTACCCGAACGACGAGCGTTCGCGTGCCTATGCGGTGATGAACAACGTCTTCCTGCACCTGCACCCCGTTCGCGTTCGCCAGCACGCGGTCCGATTCGCCTACACGTTCTGCCTGGGCGGGCTGTCGTTCTTCCTGTTCCTGGTCCTGACCGTGACCGGCGTTTACCTGATGTTCTTCTACGTCCCGTCGGCGACGCAGGCGTACACGGACATCCTTGACCTGCAGACGCGCGTGACGTTCGGTCTATTGACCCGGAACATCCATCGGTGGGGTGCTCACCTGATGGTCTTCTTCGTCTTCCTGCACATGATGCGAGTCTTCTATCACGGGGCGTACAAGCAGCCCCGGGAGTTCAACTGGGTTGTCGGCGTGTTGCTGCTGTTCCTGACGGTCGGCCTGAGCTTCACCGGCTACCTGCTCCCATGGGATCAGATCTCCTACTGGGCCATCACGATCGGCTCGAACATGGCCTCCTATCTGCCCCTGATCAACACCCCGTTCAAGCTGATCCTCCTGGGCGGCCTCGAGGTTGGCCAGAACACGCTCCTGCGGTTCTACGTGCTCCACATCATGGCGTTGCCGCTCATCACGGCGATCTTCATGGCCGTCCACTTCTGGCGCATTCGAAAAGACGGAGGAATCAGCGGGCCGCTATGACGAACGATCGCTGCGTTGCCGCCTGCGCTCCTCGCTCACGCGCCTTCGAGCGCGCTCGCTCCGGTGCTCGTCGGCGCCTTGCGCTCGCCACGTCCTTGCGGCCCGCTGGGCTGAGGGCTGACACGTGACGGACACGAAGGATCCGACGGAGCAGCGCGTCGTCGCGCCGGTCGATCCGACTCGTCGGACGGAGATCGACAAGCAGCGCGTGCCGATGTCGGCCCGGCCCTACCGCCTGCTGGCCATGGTCAAGCAGGATGCCGTGGTCCGCGTCCAGAAGGAACCTGACGATACGGTCATGACCTGGCCGCACCTGCTGTCGATCGAATTCCTCGCGGCAGCCGTCATGAGCATCTTCCTGCTCCTGATGGGCCTGTTCATCAACGCCCCGCTCGAGGAGCTGGCGAACGGCAACGTGACCCCGGCGGTCGCCAAGGCCCCGTGGTATTTCCTTGGCCTCCAGGAGTTGCTGGCCTATTTCCACCCGTCGGTCGCGGGCGTACTGGTCCCGACGTTCGCGATCGTCGGGATGATGATCGTTCCGTACGTCGACCGGGCCAACATCCACGCCACGCGACCGTCCGAGCGGAAGACCGCGGTGGTCCTGTTCTCGCTGTTCCTCGGCCTGGCGCTGACCCTGACCTTCCTCGGGATCTTCTTCCGGGGTCCGGGCTACAGCTTCGTCATTCCGTACCTGCCGTTCTTCGAGAACAGCACGAACGGCCTTCATTTCGCGCTGTGAGCGCTATGCGAGGGATGATCGAGACCCGATGAGCAACTATCACGTCGAACCCGTTGACCAGCCACAGGCGCTCACGGGCGAGGCCATCAAGTCCATGCGCCAGCACCCCGTCCAGGGGATTTCGCGTCGGCGCCTGCTCCGGCTGTCGCTCGGTGGCGGGATGGCCCTGTGGCTCACCGAGGTCGCCGGCGGCACGCTCAACTTCCTGTGGCCGAACCTGAGCGGCGGCTTCGGTGGCAAGGTCGTCATCGGGACGTTCGATGACGTCAAGCTCACCCACTCCACGCTGCCGGTCGCCGAGGGCTTTCCGGCCTACGTCCAGAACGCGCATGCCTTCATCATCCTGATCGATCCGTCGCGGCCCTCGTTCGTGCCCGGCGAGGACAAGACCGGCGATGGGTCGGCGCTGAACGTGCGCTCGCTGTACCAGCGCTGCCCGCACCTCGGCTGCAAGCCGAACCCCTGCGTCAAGAACTTCTGGCTCGAGTGCCCGTGTCACGGGTCGCGTTATGACCGACTCGGGATCAAGGCCGCCGGCACCAAGTACGGGCCGGCCCCGCGAAGCATGGATCGCTTCGCGGAGAGCGTGGACAAGGACGGCGTCCTGACGGTTGATACCGGCAAGATCACCCTCGGCCCGCTCCCCGTCGCGCTTGGCCAGCCGGGGATCATCCCGCCGAAGAGCCCGACGGGCTGTATCTGACTCGACATGAACATCGACCGAGGTTCCCGATGACCGATCAGCCCGGGAAGGAGCCCGAGCAGCGTCTGCCGGCTCGCCGAGAGCCGAGCGAGGCCGCGCCAGCCGAACGCTTCTCCGCGCCGCCCTCGGCGCATGCGCGCGACCTGACGCCCGAGCGGGCTGCGTCGATCGTCCGTCAATCGGCGAGCGCGCGCTGGGTAGCCTTCCTCGCGGTCTGCGTGGTCGCGCTGTTCACGATCGCCTACTACTTCTACGAAGTCGGCCTGCCGCTGAACCTGTCCACCCCGCGGCTCGCGGTCGAAGCGGAACAGCAACAGGTTACGGCCGTGACGCGTGGCTACAACCTCTATCAGGCCAACTGCGCACGCTGCCATGGCCCGACCGGCAAGGGAGCCGCCGAGGGGAATTACATCGCTCCACTGCTCAACGACCCGATGAAGCTGTTCGACCACCTCAACGCCGTGTACCTGAAGAACGTCCTGACGGTCGGTGGCCGCTACGTGTGCGGCAAACCCGACAGCATCATGCCGGTCTGGGCCGACACGAACGGCGGTCCGCTCAACTATCGCGCGATCGAGGACCTCATCGCCTTCATCCGGTCAGATGCGACCCAGGAGTACATCATTCGGGATCCGTCGCTCAACGAACCGGTTATCGGCACGGACGGGAAGATCAAGACGTTCAAGGGCTGGCTGGACCCGAAGTTCAAGCCGGACCCGGCGGCCAGCGCGGTGCCCGCCTGTTGGAGCGGGAGCGCCGCCACCCAGGGCCCGACCGCGAGCCTGCCCACTGATGCCGAGGTTCTGAACGTCACCGCCGAGGCGGTCGCATTCGATGTCAAGGAGCTGACCGTTGGGGCGGACAAGACGTTCGGCATCGATTTCGTTCAGAAGGACACCGGCGTCGGCGGCCACAATATCGAGATTCGCGGCGCCGATGGCAAAACGATCTTCGACGGCGCCGTCCTGAATGATCCCGGCGAGACCACCTACGTCATCCCCGGCCTGGCTGCCGGCACGTACACGTTCATCTGCCGGATCCATCCCATCGCTTCGATGACCGGCACGTTAACGGTCAAGTAGGAAGGCACGATGACGCGCGCATTGCAGGCAGGCAGTTCGGTCAGGCGGCGCCGGGCCATGATGGGACTCCTCGACGCCGATGGTTGGACCTGGGCGTCGGTGAAGGCCGCCATCTGGTTCGTCCTGATCATCATCCTGCTTGCCTACATCCCTGACCGCGCGTACTACTTCACCGTCAACCGGACGCTCGATGTCGGGCTGCTGGCCTGGTCACCGGTGAACTTCTGTCCGCCCGAAAACGGCACGCTGCCGTGCCCGGCACCCGGCGGGGCCGTGATCCCGTGGGAACCCTCTCCCGCTGACCTGTCGCTGCCGTCGGCTCGATCGTCCGGCGCCGTGGCCCAGGTCGGAACCAAGCTGCTCTACATCGGTGGTTCGGATGGGACTGCCGCTACAACCAGCACGTACATCGCCGACGCGGCCAAGGGCACGTTCACGGCGTGGGCCGATGGGCCGGCGCTGCCAGAGGCTCGTTCCGACGCGGCGGCGGCGGTCGTTGGGAGCACGGTCTACCTGATCGGCGGGGCGGGACCCGACGGCAAGGCCGTCGACACGATCTGGGCCCTGACCTACGACCAGGATGCCAAGACCTTTGGCGACTGGACCGTGATCAAGGACTTTGCGCTGCCCGTCGCTCGAGCAGCGTCGTCGGCCATTCCCGTCTCGGACGGCCTGCTGATTGCGGGTGGATTTGGACCAGATGGCACGCCGCAGGGCACGGTCTGGAAGTCGACCACCGACGCCAAGGGTGTCCTTGGAGCGTTTTCCGAGCAGGCGGCCCTGCTGGATCCCGTGGCCCATGCCTCGATGGCCCAGGTTGGCGACTTCGTCTGGGTCTGGGGCGGCACGGATGCGAAGGGTCCTTCCGGTGCCGTCCAGCGCGGCGACATCGGAATTCCGAAGACGATCGAGACGCCGGCGCCCGATGCAGCCGTCGTGCCGGAGCAGCTGCTGAAGTGGGCAGTTTCCGACAGCGCGAACATGCCGCCGCGGTCGGCCGCGGCCGGCTTCTCGGCCAACGGAGCCCTCTATGTGGTCGGCGGGACCGACGGCTCCGGACCCCGGAACCAGCTGTACTGGGCGGTTCCCGATGCCAAGGGTGAGATTGATGGCTGGAAGCACCTGGACCAGATAGACCTGCCGAGCACCGGCCTCGTCGGCGGCGCCGCCGTCGTAACGGGCGTCAACGTCTTCGTGATCGGTGGCGAATCGAAGGATGGCGTCCAGGCCGGCTCGATCCGGGCCAACCTCGCGCCTCAGGAGCCGTTCTTCCAGGCCGGCCTGGTGGGGGTCGTGGTTCCGGCGCTTCGGATCGAAGGGGAGATCGGGCAGCAGCTCGGCTATCTCAGTGCGGCCGGGGCCGGGACGGTCAACGCCGTGATCCTGATCCTCATCGGCTGGGCCTACGCGCATCCGGATACGGTGCGCGGCTGGATCGACCGAAGGCGCCGCCGCCGCTCCTGAGCGAGCCCGGGCGCTTCTGAGCGAGCCCGGGGGCCATCCGATCAGCCCGAAAGACTGCCCTCGCCGTCGGCAAGTGGGCCATGCCGAACCGGCAGTCCAGCCTGGAGCCACGCCAGCGTCCCGCCGGCGACATTCGTGACGTCGGGCCAGCCGTTGCTCAGCAGGAATGCGGTCGCCTGACCCGAGCGCGCGCCGCTTTGGCAGATCATGAGCAGCGGCCGGTCTCGCGGGAGTTCGCTGTACCGGGCCGTGAAGGTCGAAAGGGGAATCATGATCACGCCTTCCGCCCGAACCACGTCGATCTCGTTCGGCTCGCGGACATCCACGAGCAGGGGCCGCATTCCATCGACCGGCGCGTTCGCGTCGGTGAGGGCCTGATGCGCTTCGGTCGCGGTCATGGTGGGAATGCGGTTGTGATCGAACATGGGACGCCTCTCGACTGGGGATCGGGTGCTTCGCTGGTCAGGTGAGCTCGGTGAGGGGCGAACGGCCGCCGAAGCCGTTGCCGAGTTCATGCCACCACTCGATGGGACCCTCGCCCAGACGCCAGCACAGCCAGACCTGCCGGCCGTTCACCAGCGCCGGGAAATCGATCAATCCGGCTTCGATCTCCCGAAGGGTGACGTCGCGCTCGACCAGGCGTGTCACGCCCGCCTGCATCTGATCGATCAGACCCTGCATCCGGAGCCGAAGGCGCCGCCGATCGTCCGCCTGGACCCCGGCCTCTGTCGCCAGCCCGGAGGTTCGGCCGCCGCGATCGGCACTTCCTCGCTCATCGCCGGACGCGTCCACGACGGCGTCACGCAGCAGGATGAGCTCCGCCCGCTGATCGCGCAGGTCGAGCAGGATCCGCTCCACCTCGGGCAGAGCCTCGTTTGCTTCGTCGATCGAGTAGAACTGCGTCATCAGGTCGAGTTTATGCCCCTAGGATGCAGGGCATGCGAATCGCAAGTGGCGTGGGCGTCATCGGAACGCCGGCTGACGTCGCGGCGATGGGCTGATCATGGACGGCCGCCCTCGGGTCTTCGTGACCCGGATCATTCCCGATGACGGTCTGCGGCCGATCGTCGAGGCCTGTGACGCGCGTGTCTGGGAGCAGGACCTGCCGCCACCACGTGAGGAGCTGCTGCGCGCGATCGAGGGCTGTGACGGAGTCCTGACACTCGTGACCGACCGGGTCGACGACGAGTTTCTCGATCGCGCCGGCCCGCAGCTCAAGGTCGTCTCGAACTTCGCCGTCGGGTTCGACAACATCGAAGTGGCGGCCTGCACGAAGCGGGGCGTCGCGGTCGGCAATACGCCCGGCGTTCTCACCGACACCACCGCGGATCTTGCCTTCGCGCTGCTGATGGCCGCGGCGCGCCGGATCCCGGAGGGGGATCGCTACGTTCGGTCGAGCCAGTGGCGGACCTGGGGACCAATGCTCCTCCTCGGCCCGGATGTGCATGGCGCGACGATCGGGATCGTGGGGTTCGGGCGGATCGGGCAGGCCGTCGCGCAGCGGGCGCTCGGGTTCGGGATGCGAATCCTCTACCACGATGTCGTGCGACTCCCGGTCGAGATCGAAGAGCCGTTCGGCGCCCAGTTTCTGCCGCTCGAGCAGCTGCTGTCCAAGTCGGATTTCGTGTCCCTCCACGTCAACTTGACGGCCGAGACGCGCCACCTGATGAACGCGGAGCGGCTCGGCTGGATGAAGCCGGACGCGGTGCTGGTCAACACATCACGCGGTCCCGTGGTGGATCCGAAGGCGCTCTACGAGGCCCTTCGCGAAGGCGTGATCTTCGCCGCGGCCCTCGATGTCACCGATCCGGAACCGATCCCGCTCGACGACCCGCTGCTGACCCTCGACAACTGCCTGATCGTCCCGCACATCGCCTCCGCGTCGCGGGCCACGCGCAGCAGGATGGCCGCCATGGCCGCCGCGAATCTCCTGGCCGGTGTTCGCGGTGAGCGTCTCCCGACGCCCGTCAACCCCGAGGTCTACGAGACCCGCTGATCGCGCTCCGGGTGGCCTCGCCGCGGGGCACCGATCGCGCGGCGTCCATCGGCTACGCTTCCCATCGGGCCCGTAGCTCAGCGGCAGAGCAGGGGACTTTTAATCCTCGTGTCGTGGGTTCGAATCCCACCGGGCCCTCCACCGAACCGGACCGTCGTGGAACCGCGTCGCAACCGTTCCTGCCTCCAAATGACAGCGCAGGCGCGGCTGCCGCGACGGCGCGAGCAGCGGCGCGCGCGGCCGACACTCCACCGGTGCCCGATCTGAAGCCACGGGCCGGAGGAGGGATCCGGATGCGACGCGTTACCACCGCCCTGCTGACCGCGACCGCGATTGGGGCCGCCATCCCGGCCGGCGTCTTCGCCGCCGACGGCGGCACGATCGACAGCGGCGATACCGCGTGGATGCTGGCGGCCACCGCGCTCGTGATGATCATGCTGCCGGGGCTCGCCCTGTTCTACGGCGGCCTCGTCCGCCGCAAGAACGTGCTGTCCACGATCATGCACAGCTTCTTCGGCCTCGCGATCGTGAGCGTGGTCTGGGTGCTCGTCGGGTTCAGCCTGGCGTTCGGTCCCGACCTCACCGGCTGGGGGCTTATCGGCAACCTCGACTTCGTCGGGTTCTTCAACGTCGGCCTCGACCCGAGCCCGATCTACGCCACGACGATCCCGTTCATCCTCTTCGCCGGCTTCCAGATGATGTTCGCGGCGATCACTCCGGCCCTCATTACCGGGGCGTTCGCGGAGCGCAAGCGGTTCGCCGCGTTCGTGTTGTTCACCGTCCTGTGGTCGGTCGTCGTCTACTCGCCGATCGCCCACTGGGTCTGGGCGACCGACGGCTGGCTGTTCAAGCTCGGTGCGCTCGACTTCGCGGGCGGCACCGTGGTCCACGCCTCATCCGGCCTGTCGGCGCTCATCGTCGCCATCCTCATCGGACGACGCGTCGTCAATGGCGACCGGATGGAACCGCATGACGTCCCCATGACCGTGCTCGGAGCCGGGCTCCTGTGGTTCGGCTGGTTTGGCTTCAATGCCGGATCGGCGGTCGCGGCCAACGGTCTCGCTGCCAGCGCGTTCATCGTGACCAACACCGCGGCCGCTGCGGCCACGCTCACCTGGGTTGGGGCGAGTTATCTCCACAAGCGCAAGGTCAGCGTCGTCGGCGCCGCCTGCGGCGCGGTTGCCGGCCTCGTCGCCATCACGCCGGCGTCCGGCTTCGTCACCGCGGGTGGCGCGATCCTGATCGGTCTCACGGCGGGCGGCCTGTGCTACAGCGCGACCCTGCTTCGTGAGCGGGTCAAGGTCGACGACGCACTCGATGTCTTCGCGGTCCACGGCGTCGGTGGCGTGTTCGGTGCCATCGCGACCGGCGTGCTCGCGACAAGCGCGGTCCAGGCGAGCTACTCGGGCCTGATCGATGGCAACCCGGGCCAGGTCCTGACCCAGCTGATCGCCGTCGGGGCAACGATCGCCTACGCCGTCGTCGCGACCTTCGTCATCGTCAAGCTGGTCGACGTGATCCTCGGAATCCGGATCTCAGCCCGGGACGAGGAAATGGGGATCGACCTCGCGATCCACGGCGAGGTCGCCTACCAGGCCTGATCCAGACCCGTCCGGCGCCCCGGCTTGTCCGAGGCGCCGGCTCGGTCATCGCGTCCCGACGGAGCCCGCTCGATGTCCCGACGATCCTCAGTCCCGCCACCCCTCTACGATCCGTCCACCGAGCACGATGCGTGTGGCGTCGGATTCGTTGCCGACGCGGGTGGGCGCTCTCGAGATCGCGTACTCCCGCTCGCCCTCTCGGGGCTGGCGGCCCTGGGCCATCGCGGCGCGTTCGGGGCCGACGGTGCTTCGTCGGACGGAGCCGGCGTGGCACTGCCGCTTGACCCGTCACTCGTCGAGTACCTGACCGCGGGCCTGCCGGGCCGGGCACGGATTGGGCTGCGACCGGGGATCCTCCAACTGTTCCTGCCGCGCCAACGGGTGCGCCGCGCCGCGGCGATGGCGCTCGTGGAGGCAGCCCTCGATGAAATGGGGCTGGTGGCCGCTGGGCGACGCATGGTCCCGTCCGATCCATCGGTCCTCGGGCCCGCGGCGCGCGCGTCGCGGCCAGCGTTCCTTCAGGTGTTCGTACCGCGCCCGATCACCCCGAGTGGGCGGGCCATCTCTGACAGGGCCTTCGAGCGCCGCCTGCTCCTGGCCCGTCGCCGGATCATCGGCAGCGCCGCCAGTGACCGCATGACCGACCTCGCGATTGCGTCGGGCTCCTGCCGGACGATCGTCTACAAGGGTCTCGTCGCGGGTGACCAGCTGGCGGCGTTCTACCCAGACCTCGCGGCCGGCTGGCGCGTGGCATTTGCCACCTTCCATCAGCGCTACGCAACGAACACGCACCCGACCTGGCGACTCGCCCAGCCTTTCGGGATCGTCGCCCACAACGGCGAGATCAACACCGTTCGCGGCAACCGCGTTGAGGTTCGCGGCCGTGCCGGTGACCCCGACGCCTCGGGACTGCTGGCGGCCATCCTGGACCGCGGACCGATCATCGACGGGCGCGGCTCCGATTCGGCCTCGCTCGACGAGACCGTCGAGCTGCTCATCGCATCCGGCTGGAGCGTCACGGCCGCGCTGGCGGCGCTGCTGCCCGAAGCCCACGGACTCCGCTCTGATGGGACGGCCGGGGCCGTTGCCCTCGCGCGTCAGACGGCCGGATTCCTGGCGCCGTGGGACGGTCCCGCCGCCCTCGTGTTCACGGACGGTGCGACCGTCGGTGCCGTACTCGATCGGAACGGGCTGCGGCCGCTTGCCTACGCCGTCACCACCGATGGCATCGTTGCCGCCGCATCGGAGGCAGGCGCGATCCCCCTCGACGCCGGCGAGATCCGGAGCCTGGCTCGCCTGGGACCCGGCGAGATGCTGGTCGTTGATCCGAGGCGTGGCCGCGTGCTGGCCGACGCAGAGGCCAAGCGCGAGCTCCTGCGCGGCCATGCGATGCACGACGCATCACCGACGGTCATCGACGCGCCGCCGGCCGATCTCGACGCGATCGGCATCCCGGACCCGACGCACGGCCGGCGCTTCCTCGTCGGGCTCGATGCCGAGCGCTTGCGCCTTGACCTCCGGACGATGGTCGTCGACGAGCACGAGCCGTTCTGGAGCATGGGCGACGACACGCCGACGCCCGCCCTCGCGCGAATCGACCGTCGAGCCGCCGATCACCTGAAGCAGTCGTTCGCCCAGGTCACAAATCCACCGATCGACCCCGAACGCGAGCGCCTCGTCGTGGATCTCCGGGTGCACCTCGGACGCCGCGCCCCGCTGCTCGGCGGTCTTCCGGGCCGGGCTCGCGGAGTCCGCCTCGCGCGCCCGGTGATCGCAGACCTGCCCGGGGTCCTCGCCGACGTACGTTCGATGTCTCGCGGACGCGCGCGGAAGCTCGATGCAACGTGGGATGTGGCCGCTGGCCCGTCGGGACTCGCGACCGCGCTCGCGCGACTTGCCGAGCAGGCGGTCACGGCGGCGCGCCGCGGCGCCACGGTCCTGGTCGTGTCGGATCGAACGTTCGACCTCGAGCGCATGCCGATCCCGTCGGTCCTCGCGGTCGGGGCGGTCCACTCGGCCCTCACCGAAGCGGGCCTCCGGGGCCGGACCGACGTCCTGGCCGATGCAGCCGACATTCTCGACGTCCATGCGCTGGCGATGGTCCTCGCGGCCGGCGCGCGCGCCGCCCATCCATGGTTGGCCATCCGGATCGCGACCGAGTTCGTCGGGACGCGCGGTGCGGAGGTGCTGTCGTCGGTCCAGGCGATCGGCAACCTGCTCGATGCGCTCGAGGGCGGCCTGCGCAAGACGCTCGCCCGGATGGGCATCAGCGCCGTTGCCTCGTACATCGGCGGTGCCTTCTTCGAGACCCTCGATCTGGCGCCGGAGGTCGTGGCGCGCTGCTTCCCGACGGCCCTCGGCTGGGAAGGCGCGGTCGACTTCGAGGCACTGGCCGCGCGCCAGCTTCGCCGGCTCGAGCCGGCAAGAACGCTGGATCGGCCGGCCGCCGCCGGCGTGGCAACAACGACGCCGCCGCGCGAGCCGCGGCTCCCGGACCCGGGCCTTGCCCGATACCGCGCGGATGGCGAGCGACACCTCTTCGCCCCGAAGATCGTGGCGGCCATCCAGCAACTTGCGGCGCCGAGCGCGGCTGGTACGCCGGCGGGAGCGGGCCTTGCCGCCTATCGAGCATCGGTCACCCGGGAGGAGCCGGCAGTCGTTCGCGATCGCCTCGAGGTTCGTCCGTCCGTTCGTCGCCGCGCGATTGCCATCGACGAGGTCGAATCGGCCCGGGACATCGTCCGTCGCCTGGTCGTGAGCGCCATGAGCGTCGGCGCCCTCTCGCCCGAGGCGCACCAGGTCCTGACCATCGGCGTGCAACGGGCCGGCGGAGCGGCCAACACCGGGGAAGGGGGCGAGGATCCGGCGTGGTACGAGCCCGGGCCGGATGGGCGGCGTCGCGATGCGGCGATCAAGCAGGTCGCCTCGGGCCGGTTCGGCGTCACCGCCACCTACCTCGCTCGCGCCGACCAGCTCGAGATCAAGATCGCCCAGGGCTCCAAGCCCGGCGAGGGCGGCCAGCTGCCGGCTCGCAAGGCGACGGCCTACATCGCCACCCTCCGGCGGGGGCAGGCCGGCCGGGCCTACATCAGCCCGCCGCCGCACCACGACATCTACTCGATCGAGGACCTCGCCCAGCTCATCGCCGACCTTCGTGCCATCAACCCATACGCCAGGATCGGCGTGAAGCTGGTCGCGTCCCGGGGCGTCGGCACCGTCGCGGCGGGCGTGACCAAGGCCGGCGCCGACTACATCCATCTCGCGGGCGGCGCCGGCGGGACCGGGGCTTCGCCGTTGTCTTCGATCAAGCACGTCGGCGTCCCGTGGGAGCTCGGCCTGTCCGAGGTCCACCAGGTCCTCCTCTGGAACGGGCTGCGGGATCGGGTCGCCCTCCGGACGGACGGCGGACTCCAGCGGGGTCGCGATCTCCTGATGGCGGCCCTGCTCGGCGCGGAGGAGTTCGCGCTCGGAACGGCGGCCCTCGTTGCGATCGGCTGCGACATGGCGCGCCAGTGTCATCTCGACACCTGTCCGACCGGGATCGCAACGCAGCGGGACGACCTCAGGGCAAAGTTCACGGGAACGCCGGAGCAGGTCGAGCGCTTCGTCCTGGCCTTGGCCGAGGACCTTCGCCAGGAGCTGGCCGCCATCGGCGCCCGCTCGGTCGGTGAGATCGTCGGCGAGGCGGGCAGGGTCCTCCGTGTCGCCGGCCGGAGCGACGCGGGCATCCGCCGGGTCATCGAATCGCCGAGCTGGACAGCCGGTCCGGATCGAAGGGCTGATCCGGCCGGTGCCGGCAGGGATCACGCCCGGGTCGCGGCCTCGCCGATGGAAGCTCGTCTTGTGGGGGTGTTTCGCGGCCACGGCGGCGTCCACCTCGACGGCCTGGCGATCTCCACAAGCGAGCGATCCTTCGGTGCGGCGCTGACCGGGGAAGTCGAGCGCGGGACGATCACGACGCCGGTTCGAGTCGGCCTGCGCGGTGCGGCCGGGCAGTCCCTGGGCGCCTTCCTGGGGCGCGGGCTGGAGATCCGGCTCACCGGCGTCGCCAACGACTATGTCGCCAAGGGCCTGTCCGGTGGAACCGTGGTCGTGGCGCCGGAACCGGCAAGCCATCGCCGGTCGAGCGGCGTGGTCGGGGCCGGGGCGATCGGGGCCGGCGCGGTCGGGGGGGTGACGATCCGACGTGGCGGCACCCAGTCCACCTGGCCGATCAACACCGCCCCGACGCTGGCCGGCAACACCTGCCTCTACGGCGCAACCGCGGGTCGGCTGCACATCGTCGGCCGTGCCGGGATGCGCTTCGCGGTGCGGAATGCAGGCGCCGACGCGGTCGTCGAGGGCATCGGTCCGCACGGCGCCGAGTACATGACCGGTGGGACGCTGCTGATCCTCGGAACCGTCGGGGCCAACTTCGGCGCCGGCATGACCGGGGGGCGGGCGTACGTGCTTGATCCCGCGGGGACGATCCGGGAGCGCATCGATCCGACCAGCGTGGCGGCCCACCGGGTCGTCGATCTCCAGGATCCCGCCCACGGCGCGGATGTGGCCCACCTGCTTCGATTGCATCGCGATGCAGGCTCGGCCGTGGCGGCGGAACTGCTCGCCGACGAGGCCGAGGCTCTTCGATCTACGTGGGTGGTCCTGCCGATCGACCAGCCCGCTCCGGCCGCTCCGGCCACTCCGGCCCGCGTCGATACCGGGTCGCAACCCATTCGACCCGTGATCGTCATGGCAGTCCCATCGTGAGCCCGCGAAACTGGCGGATCTACAGTCCGCGTTCAGCGCCCGGAGGGCCCGATCCGTGCTCCAGCAGCCAGACCCGATTCGAACCCTGATGACCGTGCGGGACGGTCAGTTGACCGCCGTCACCTGCGCGAGCTGCGGCTGCCGACTTCAGGCCGACCCCGAGGAGAGCGGCGCGTGGCGACACTTCGGTGCGCTGGGTGGCCGCGATGCCCTGGGCCATCGAGCCGCCTGCGTGGAGCTCGTCCACGATGGGTCCGGGCGGGTGGCAATCCCGGCCTGATCAGGCAGGTTCGCGGCACGCCCGGCCACACCGACGCACAGGACTCGACGCACAGGCCCGGCTACACCGCTCAGCGGCCCGGCCGCACCCCTCAGCCTCCGGACGGCTCCACCCGGTAGCCGACCCCGCGGACCGCGACGATCGAGGGCCCACCCACCTGGTCCAGCTTGGAGCGGAGGCGAGCGAGGTGCGGCTTCAGCCAGAGCAGATCAGGATCCGTCTCGGCCGGCCATCCCGCGCGGGCCAGGCGGAGATGGGGAACGAGGTCACCGCCCGCGCGAACCATCGATTCGAGAAGCCGGTACTCCGTCGGCGTGAGGGTCAGGCCGACGTCGCCGACCTTCGCTTCGTGGCGAGCAGGATCGAGCGTCAGCCGCTCGAACGCGACGGCGCCGCCGAGCTCGCCGGAGTCCGCGCGAGCCACACGGCGCATCACGGCCGCGATCCGGGCCAGCAACTCTGCTCGCCCGAACGGCTTGACCAGGTAGTCGTCCGCCCCGATCCCGAGGGCTTTGACCTTGGCGGCCTCACTACTCTCACCCGAGACGACGATGATTGGGGCCGCGCCGGCGGATCGGATCTGGCCCGCGACGGTGAACCCATCTGGCCCGGGCATCGCGAGATCAAGCAGCACGAGGTCCGGGTGCTCGTCCCGGAACCGTCGAACGGCGGTCAGTCCGTCGTAGGCCGTGATGACCTGGTGGCCCTCCGTCCCGACGAGCGCGGTGATGGCACCAACCATCGCCGGGTCATCGTCGACAACGAGAATGCGCAGTGGTCGGGTCGTGGGCATGTCGCTCTCCTAGACGGCCGCGGCGGCGGGCAGGGCAATGACGAACCGGGCGCCGTGGTCCGGAGCGGGCTCGCACCAGACGTGGCCACCCATCGATTCAGCGAGGCGTTTGGCCGCGTACAGCCCGATCCCGGACCCGCGGGCCGTGTGCGTGTCGCGTCGGGCATAGGGTTCGAAGATGCGTTCCCGCCACTCGGGCGGGATGCCCGGGCCGTCGTCCTGGACGCCGATCCGGACTGTGCCCTCGGCCATGGCCCAGTCGACCCCGATATGCGTTCCGGGCGGGGCGTACTTCACGGCATTCTCGACGAGGTGTTCGATGATCTGGCGCAATCGCGAAGGATCGGCCAGCGCGTGGAGACGGACGCCGCCCTCCTCCTCGACCACATGGCGACCCAGGATCGGGGTCAGACCCCGGAGGACCTCGGCGATGAGCTCGGCCACATCGACCGGTTCCACCGCAGCCGGCTGGTCCGGGACCACGCGAACCGAAGCAAGGATCGAATCGACGAGCCGGTCGAGGCGCTCGATCTGGCCGATCGTGCCGTCGTGCCAGTCCGCCCGCTGCGCGCGACGCGCCGGATCGCGGGAGTAGCGGCCATCGAGTTCGGGTTCCTCGGCCAGGAGGTCGGTGTAGGCGCGGACCACGGCGAGCGGGGTCCGGAGTTCGTGCGTGACGACGGCGATGAGCTCGGCCCGCGCCTCGTCGATCGCCTTGAGCTCGGCCGCCCGATCCTCGGCCTCCAGTTGCTGTCGTCCCTTCTCGACGATGCCGGCGAGCAGGTCCGCGATAGCGCCCAGCTGGGCCACATCCGGGTCGCTGAATTCGCGTCGGCGCTCGGTCTGGATGTTCAGCACGCCGACGATCTGGTCACTCCAGGCAAGGGGTACCGACAGCATCGAGGTGATGAACCGCCGCTGGTCGATACCGC
This sequence comes from Chloroflexota bacterium, assembly GCA_031369685.1. GTDB lineage: Bacteria > Chloroflexota > Limnocylindria > Limnocylindrales > CSP1-4 > UBA5189. The sequence goes on from JANMPD010000168.1 coordinate 16,995, forward strand.
GCACCCACAGGAACCTCGGGTCGGCCTCGATGTCACTGATCGCGATCGGCGTCCGATCCTTCGCGACTCGACCCGTCACGCCCTCACCGAACGGCACCCGCGCCCGGCCGATCTGGAATCGATCGAGTCCGTTGGTGGCCGCGAGGGTGAGGTACGCTCCATCCCGATCGAGCAGGTAGAGCGAGGAGACGTCCGCATGCAGCGCGTCGCGGGTCTCGTCGACCACGGTTTCGAGCAGGTCATCCCAGGTCTGGGCGGTGGTCGCCAGGCGCGCCACGCGATGCAGGAACCGGAGCTGCTCGAGCTGCTCGGCTCCGGAGCCCTGGACCAATTCGGGATCCGCCATGGTCATCACGATACAAAGGTACGGGCCGACACGGGTCGGGTCGGTTGCGGCGCGGTCCAACGAACGTTGCGGATCGGGGTCGATCGCAACCTCCGGCCTTCGCCGGGTGGCGCCGGGATCGCGGCGTGAGCAGACCCGATCCGCTCGGGCTCGAGATCGAACGCCTGTGGCGCCTGCTCGGCGAGGTCGTCGAGGAACAGACCGGCGTCGATCTTCGGTTGCTCGTCACCAGGACACGTCGTCGTGCTGTTCGCGCCCGCGCCGGCGATCTGGCTGCGCGACGCTCGCTGGAACGTGAGCTCGACGGCCTGGACGATTCGCGGGCCGAGGTCGTGATTCGCGCGTTCCTCCTCCACTTCCGCCTCGCCAACCTGGCTGAGCAACGCCACCGGGTTCGGGTCCTCCAGGAGCGTGGCCGTCGGACCCAGAAGGGGCGCCACGACGACACCCTGACCGGGGTCATCGCGAGTCTGCGGGCGAACGGACGATTTCCAGCCGGAGCCGACGCCGCCCTGGCGGCGGTCCGGGACCTGCGAATTCATCCGGTGCTCACCGCCCATCCCACGGAGGCGCGACGCCGGACCGCCCTCATGGCCCTCGGCCGCGTTGCCCGAATCCTCGAAGCCCGAGATGATCCGCGCCTGCCGATCGGTGCCGCCCAGATGCTCGACGACCGCCTCCGCGAGGAACTGGTGATCCTGTGGCGGACCGCCGAGATTCGGGCCGAGGTCCCGACTCCGCTCGACGAAGTCCGGACCGCCCTCGTCTTCTTCGATGCGACCTTCTACACGCTGGTGCCCGCGGTGCAGCGTGCCCTGCTGACGGCGATCACTCCAACCCATGGCGGTCGAACGCTCGCTGCTTCGTCCCTGCCGTCGATCGTGCGACTCGGCAGCTGGATCGGGGGTGATCGTGACGGGCATCCCGGTGTCACCGCCGAGGTCACGGAGCACGCCGCCCGGATCCAGGCCGATCACGTCCTCCGGGGCCATCAGGCCGTGGCGATCCGCCTGATGCAGACGATCGCGGTCGTCGTCCCGGCCGCGCGAGTGGATCGCGAGTTGGCGGTCCGGTTGATCGACGATGCGGACCAGTTCCCGGACCTCGACGCCACGCTCCGTCGGCGCTTTCCGGACGAACCGTACCGTCGCCGGTTCGGGGCGATTGCCGAACGGCTCCGGCGGACGCGGCACCACCTGACCGGGGACCCGGGGCCCACCGGAGGCAGGTACGAATCGCCAAGCGAACTGCTGGCTGACCTCGATGTGATCCAGCACGCCCTCGTGGCCGATGGGCTGGTTCGAGTGGCAACCGGGACCGTCCAGGATTTCCGTTGGCAGGTCGAGACCTTCGGATTTCACCTGGCCCAGCTCGAGGTCCGCCAGCACGCGGCCGTCCACCGCGCCGCGATCGAGGCCGTCCGGGCCGCGGGGGCAATGGGAACCACGGCGTCCGCCACGCTCGAGGTCGGGGCGGGGGTGACCCTCGGCGAGGTCCTCGAGACGTTTCGGGCCGTGGATCGGATCCGGAAACGGTTTGGCGGCGACGCTGCGGGCCGGGTCGTGATCAGCTTCACCGAGCAGGTCTCGGACGTGATCGATGTCCTCGACCTCGCGGAGGCTGCCATCGGACCCGGGGCGGTCGACCTCGACATCGTTCCGTTGTTCGAATCGGCCGTTGCCCTCGATTCCGCCGAAGGAGTCCTGGGTCCGATATTGGCGGACCCGCGGTACCGCGCCCACCTGGAGGGCCGTGGCAATCGCCAGGAAGTCATGCTTGGGTATTCCGACTCGAACAAGGAGTCGGGCTTTTTCGCGGCCAACTGGCTGCTCTACCGGGCGCAGGCAGCCCTCGCGGCGACCGCCGATGCTCACGGGATCGAGTTGACGATCTTCCACGGCCGTGGTGGCACGGTCGGTCGAGGGGGTGGGCGTCTCGATCGCGCTGTCCTCGGCCAACCCCGGGGAACGGTGCGTGGCCGGCTCAAGGTCACGGAGCAGGGCGAGGTCGTGGCCTCCCGCTACGGGAACCCCGCGATCGCGCTTCGCCACCTGGAGCTGCTGGCCGGCGCCGTCATCCTCGCCGGCGTCGAGGATCGAGAGGCCGGCGGCCTGTCCGGGCCGCACGTCACGGTCGAGGACCGCGGCCTGATGGATCGACTGGCGGCGACCTCGTCCGACGCGTACCGGGCGCTCGTGTACGACGACCCGGGCTTCGCGGGATTCTTTCGACGCTTCACCCCGATCGATGTGCTTACGACGATGCGCCTGGGTTCCAGGCCGGCCTCGCGGGCGGCTCGCCACGCGATCGATGATGGGGGGATCGATCGGTTGCGCGCGATCCCGTGGGGGTTCGCCTGGGCCCAGGCACGGATCGAGCTGCCAGGCTGGTTCGGATTGGGTTCTGCCCTCGATGTCATCGCCCGGAACGAGGGACCCGCGGTCCTCGAGCGACTCGCAAGCCTCTACCAGACGTGGCCGTATCTGGCCGCGGTCATCGATCACGCGGAACTCGCCCTGGCGCGATCCGATCTCGGTGTCGCGCGCCGCTATGCCGCGTTTGCGACGGCCGACGGCGACGATCGTCGCTGGGCCGACATCGAGAATGAGTTCCAGCGGAGCGTGGAGGCGGTCCTCGCGATCACCGGGCGGTCACGCCTGCTCGACGCAAGTCCCGCCATCGGACGCGCGATCGTGCTTCGCAACCCGGACATCGACACGCTCTCGGAACTGCAGGTCGGCCGCCTCGCCCGGTTGCGTGCACTTCCCGCCGATGCGCCCGGCCGCATGGAACTCGAGCGCCTCGTCCGGCTGACCGTGAGCGGCGTCGCCGCCGGCCTGCAGGTGACCGGCTGACCGATCAGCCCAGGCGTCGTGCCAGGGCGTCCGCGAGTCGCGCCAGGGCCTCGCAAGTGACCGGCTCACCGATCAGCCGAGGCGTCGCGCCAGAGCCTCAGCGAGTCGCGCGTAGTCATCGATCTCGTTGTAGCGCTGGGCCGAGATGCGGACAACGATGGCGGCTGGGGGGTCCGATGGGTCGGCGCGTGCTGCTGGAACCGGGAACGGCGTGATCGGGACCTCGATTCGATCCTCAACCGTGAGGGCGAGCTTCAGCGCTCGTGCCGCCTCGTCGGTCAGGGTCATCGGCAACGGGATGATGGCCATCGATCCGTGCATCGTCTCCGGGATGAGCGGCATGACTCCGAGCGCATCCGCGATCAAGGTTCGGCCTTCGATCACGAGCTCGTGGTTCGCGGCCATCACGCCCGGCCAGCCCTGCGGATTGAACCCGCGCATCGTCGAGATGGCGGCGGGGAGGGTCAGGAACGGGGTCGGATCAGGCGTGCCCGTCCAGTCGAATTCCTTCCACAGGCGCGGCCGCTCGGCGCGCGGATCGTTCCACCCGTGGCTGATCACCAGCGGCCGGATCCGGTCCCTCCGATCGGCACGGACATGAAGCACGCCCGAGCCCTTGGGTCCGCACAACCACTTGTGACCGTTGCCGGTCCAGTAGGCAGCGCCAAGCGCCTCGATGTCCACGGGCACCTGGCCCGGCGCGTGCGCCGCATCGACGATCGTGTCCACGCCTCTTTGATCGAGTTCGCGGACGATCCGTTCGATCGGGAGGACCGTGGCCGTCGGGCTCGTGATATGGCTCACCAGGGCGAGCCGGGTCCGCGGCGTCAGTGCGGCTCGGAACGCCTCGAGGACCTCGTCGTCCTCAGTGATCTCGAGCGGCAGCTGGATCGTCACGACGCGCGCGCCCGCTCTACGGGCGATCTCGGCGAGGCCATTGAGCGTGGCGTTGTACTCGTGATTCGTGGTCAGAAGCTCGTCGCCCGGCGCAAGTTCGAGGGATCGGAGAACAATCGACACGCCGCTCGTGGCGTTCTGCACGAACACCAGCCCGTCCGGATCCGCATTCAGGAACCGGGCAACCGCATGTCGTGTTTCATCGATCCTCGCCTCGATGGTGGTGTCCAGGAACGCGACGGGTTCCGCCTCGAGTTCGTCGATCAACGCTCGCTGGTGGGCCAGAACCTGCAGTGGGCAGGCCCCGAACGATCCGTGGTTGACAAATGTCATCGTCGGATCGAGGCGCCACGGACATTCGGGGCTGAAGCGTCGCATCCACCGAGGATAGGGGAGTGGCCGGTCGCGGGTCCGGGTTCCGGTCGCGGGTCCGGGCTGGCCCCGGCTCGGTCCGGTGCCGCCTTCCTGCCAAACCGATATCCCCGGACGGTAAGGCCGACTGTCGACCGCCCCGACGGCAATTCCTGGCCACGCAGCTGGGTTATCAACGCGAATTCGTGCGTGGCCAGGACCGCGTCTCGGCCCCGCGGTTGGGATCGGCTGCGTTTCCGGCCGCGAAACCGCGCCTAAGCGACCAGCCATGTCGATGTGGCAGGAAACCCTCTCGCCGCGGCCCTCGGCGGGCATCTGCCCTGGCTCGAAGCCGCCGCGGCCGCGAGCCAGCCGCGAGCCAGCCGCGTGCCGGCCGCGTGCCGCGAGCCCCTCCGCGAGCCCCTCCGCGCGACGCGCCGCGCGCCGCGCCCTGATCGTTGCGGGCGGCGCGCCCGCTCGACCCCGGACCTCGCCGCCTGTCTACGATGCTGTCTCCATGGCAACCACTCGCCTCACCAGACGCGCCGCCGCCTGGGTCGTCCAATGGGGACCGATCCTTCCGCTGCTCGCTGCCGAGTTCATTCTGTGGACCGGCTTCGGTGCGCTGCTTCCGGTCATGCCCTTGTACTTCACGGAGCATGGCGTTCCGATCGCCCTGCTCGGCGTGGTCATCGCGGCCTGGCCTGCTGCGAGGCTCCTCACGGAACCGCTGTTCGGGATCCTGGCGGATCGAACTGCACGTGTTCCGCTGATGGTCGGGGGGCTGTTGCTGGCCGCAGCCTCCGTCGGGTCGATGGCCCTGTGGGCAAGCCCGGTCGCGTTCATCGTCCTTCGGGCGCTGTCGGGACTGGGGACGGCGATGTATGACCCGGCGGCTCGCGGGTACCTCACGGACGCGACACCGGCCGAGCGTCGCGGCGAGGTTTTCGGGTTGTACAACGCCGCACAGCAGGGCGGGATCCTCCTGGGACCGGCCATCGGCGGGTTGGGTACGGCTCTGGCCGGCGGATATCAATTCGTGCTCGTGTTCAGCGCGTTGATGACGACGCTGGCCGCAATCGCCGTCGCGACGCGGGTTCGGGAGCTGCGCGGCCCGCACGCGAAGCCGTTCCCGGCGCTCGGGCTGTCGGAATTTCCAGGAGGGCCCATGCCGGAAGCCGTAATCGAGGCCACGGGTCGAGCTGCGCCCGCAGGTCGAGCTGCGCCCACGGGTCGAGCTGCGCCCGCGGTCGTGCCGGATATGCGACCCGGAACCGCCGCCCGTGAGTTGCGACCGCCGCTCCCGTCCGCGGCGCTGCCGTCCGCGGCGCCCGATTCTTCTGCAGGACGGCCGAGGTCCCTGCGCAATCGCTTCATCCTCGCGGCCGTTCTCGTGAACATCGCGGGCTATTTCGGCGGCGGCCTGTACGAGACCATCTGGGGGCTGTTCGTGCTTGATCGTGGTGGGAGCGTGGTCCTGGTAGGCACGACCTTCGCCACCTTCGGGCTGACCACCATCTTCGTCTCGCCCATCGGAGGCCGAATCGTCGATCGTCGCGGGCCATACCCGTTCGTCGTCGGCGGCCTGCTCGTGATGGTCGTCACGATGGTCATCTACCCGTTCAGTCCGACGTTCCTGTACATCCCGCTCGTCGCCGTCGAGGCAATCGGTTTCTCGTTCCTGGGCCCTGCGACCTACACGGTCATCGCGCGGGGAACGCCGATGGGCAAGTCGTCGACGGCACAGGGTCTCGTTGGCTCCGCCGGCACCGTCGGGACCATCGTGGCGGCGCTTGCGACCGGGGTCCTTGCGGCCATCGACCTCAACGCTCCGTTCTTCGTCGGCGCGGCGGTCATCGCGATCCTGCTCGTCATCGTGCTCGGCTCTTCCGGACGGTTGCTGCGCTCGATGCGGCCGATTTCGCCGTGATGTTTGTCAGAACTCGTCCGGTCGACTAGCATTGGCAGTCGCGGGGTGGAGCAGCGGCAGCTCGTCGGGCTCATAACCCGAAGGTCAGGGGTTCGAATCCCCTCCCCGCAACCAAGCCGAATGCACCTCAGAACCCCGGTCTCGACCAACCGGGGTTCTTCCTTGTCCGGGACCGCCGGGCGTGGGTCCGGGACCGCGGGACGCGACCTGACTGACACGTCTGCCGGGGTTGAGCGCCAGGGTTGAGCGCCAGGACTGGAGGCAGACCTGTCGGGCGACCGCGACGGTCACCAGATGGCGAGTGCGGACCTAGCGACTGAGGCTCTGGTACCGGCGCACACCGGCCGGCAGGAAGATCGCGATGATCACGATCACCCAGAGCACCGTGACCAGGGCCGGTTGCTCGCCCGGCAACCCTGATCCGACATATGGGTTCGGGTTGCCCCACAGTTCGCGCGCTGCGGCCGTCAGCGTGCTCACAGGGTTCCATTCGGCGACGGGCTGGAGGAAGTCGGGCAGCGACTGGGGCGGGACGAAGACATTCGAGATGAAGGTGATCGGGAACAGGACGGTGAACGAGACCTGCTGGGCCACCTCGACGCTGGGCACCACGAGGCCGAGCCAGACGCCGATGGCGGTCATGGCCAGGGCGAACAGGAGCAGCAGTCCGATTCCGGCAAGCAGTTCGACGATCCCGGTATTGACGCGCCAGCCGACGACATAACCGGAGATCATCAGGACCACGAGAATGCCGGCGTTGTAGACGACATCCGCCACGATCCTGCCGATGATGACGGACGACCTCGCCATCGGCAGCGATCGGAACCGGTCGAGCAGGCCCTTGTTGAGATCGTCACGCATGCCGACCGCCGTCGTCGCGGCGGCGAAGACGATGGTCTGGGCGAAGATCCCGGGCATCAGATATTCGCGGTAGCTTCCCCCGCCCGGCAGCGGGATGGCGCCGCCGAACACGAACGCGAACAGCAGCACGAACATGATCGATTGGAGAATCGCGAAAATCGCCAGCTCGGGGATCCGTGGGATGCGCTTTAGGTTGCGCCACGTGATCACGAGCGTGTCGGCGTAGGTCTGCCTCATGCGGCGGCCTCGGGCGTCTCGTCGGGAATCGCTTTTCCCGTCAGCGCGAGGAAGACGTCGTCCATGGTTGGACGTCGCAGGGCGATGTCGTCGATCTCGACGCCGGCCACTCCCAGATCCCGGACGACCTCGATCAGCTTGGCCGCGCCGCCGCTCGTGGGGACCGTGAGCTTGCGCGTGTGCTGGTCAAGCACCCACTGTCCGGAGCCATCGCGGGCAAGGATCTCCTCGGCAAGCGCGAGGTGTGCCCGGTCGTGGACGACCACCTCGATGCGCTCGCCACCGACCTGGCTCTTGAGTTCGTCGGATGTACCCCGGGCAATGACACGACCGTGATCGATGACGGCGATCGTGTCGGCGAGTTCGTCCGCCTCCTCGAGGTATTGAGTCGTCAGCAGCAGCGTGGTCCCGTCTCGGACGAGCGTCCGGATCACGTCCCACATGCCCAGTCGACCCCGTGGATCGAGGCCCGTCGTCGGTTCATCGAGGAACAGGAGGCGCGGCCGCCCGATCAGGGCGCTCGCCAGGTCAAGCCGACGCCGCATCCCGCCGGAATAGGTCTTGACCACCCGATCCGCGGCTTCGCCGAGGTCGAACTGCTCGAGGAGAGCGCCCGTGCGCTGGCGTGATTCGCCCGACGACAGCTGGTACAGCCGCCCGAACATCCAGAGATTCTCGCGGGCCGTGAGGTTCTCATCGACGGCGGCGTACTGGCCGGACAGCCCGATGACCGAGCGTAGCTGGTGGGCCTGCTTGACGACATCGAACCCGGCGACCGTGGCATGGCCGGCGTCCGGCCGGAGCAGGGTGGACAGGATGCGGACCGCGGTCGTCTTGCCCGCTCCGTTCGGGCCGAGCAGGCCCAGGACGGTACCCTCCTCGACTTCAAGATCGACGCCGTCGAGCGCTCGAACCTCGGAGCGTCGCGTCCGGTAGATCTTGACCAGCCCAACGGCCGTGATTGCGCGCATGTGCCCCTCGTTTGATGCTTCGCGTCGGAAGTCGGCGAGTATAGCGAAGGTTCCGAACGAACCGCGGAACGATGGGCAATCTCGTCACTCCCGGAGGCGGCGGCCTTCGAATGCCTCGATGGCTTCGATCAGTGCGGGCGGTACCGGGATGGGCCGCTCGGCGCTGTAGTCGTACGACACGAGGACCGAATCCGCGATGGCCACGAGGCGGGCAGGCCCATAGCGGCTCTCGGGCGCCGAGAGCCGGTGGACCATGGAGTAACTCGTCCGGCCGATCCGCTCGATGCGCGTTTCCAGCGTGATGAACTCCCCGAAGAATGCGGGGCTTCGGTAGGTCATGCGCAGTTCCGCGAGAATCATGCCCTCGATCGCTCCGTGGACGCCGAGATGCATCGGTTCACCCGTGGCCGCCTCGTAGTACGCGGCCCGGGCGATCTCGGCGTAGGTGAGGTACGCCGCGTTGTTCACGTGGCCCATCGCGTCGGTGTCGGCGAACCGGACCTCGACGGTGCGGGCATGGGCAAAGTCGCCGGCGATGTCGCGCCCATCCTCCGGCACGTCGGTGCGTGATCTCCGCGCTGGAGTGGGTTGAGGCTCGGTCATCAGGGTCGAGTGTAGGCAATGCCGCCGCGCATGCTTGCCGGACCTGGTCTACGCTCCCGCGACGTGAAGTTCGAACAGCGAATCAACCAGGACCTGCGCACCATTGTCGCGACGGTGATCGAGGCTCCATGGGGTCCCATCCACCTGGCGGCCACCGATCGGGGCATCGTGGCGCTCGAGCTCATGACGACCGAAGCCGGTTTCAGCAAGGGCATCGAACGGCGGCTCGGCCGGGGGCCCATCTGGGCCAATGAAGCATCGTTGCGGGACCCGATCGCAATTGCCCAGATGCATCTGCGTGCAGCCGTCGATGGTTTCCAGCGCGCACTCGGTGGTGACCACGCCGACCTCGCGGGCCTTGCGCTCGATCTCGCCGATCGGCCCGATTGGGATCGAGCGGTGCTGGGTGCCGTCCGTTCGATCCCTCGCGCTGAGACGCGCAGCTATGGCGACATTGCCAGGGCGATCGGGCGGCCCGGTGCGGCGCGCGCCGTCGGCGTGGCGGTCGGCCGGAATCCTATCGGATTCATCATCCCCTGCCATCGGGTCATCGCCGGCGACGGGACGCTGGGCGGCTACGGCGGCGCGTGGTGGGGCGATCGCGATCGCCTCCTCGACCTCAAGACCGAACTCCTCCGGCTTGAAGGACGGTCGGTGCGCCGGCGTGCTTCTCACGGCGATCGCGATCGTTAGACTGCCCGCAGGCACGCAGCACGGCGCAGCCGTCCCGATCCCGATGCATGGATCCTCGCTGGAGAACACCTGATGGCCCAGTCGCCAGCGCAATCAGCATCGATGTTCGCAGTGTTCCGGAAGCGCAACTTCCGGCTCATGTGGTCGGCCGAGTTCACGTCCGTGGTTGGCTCCTCGTTGACCGACCTCGCGGCAGGGATTCTCGTCTTTCGACTGACCGATTCCGCGTTCATGGTCGGCCTCACGCTGATGGTGACGGCCATTCCGACGCTCTTCGTGGGCCTGTTCGCCGGCGTATTCGTCGACCGGTTCGACCGAAAACGCATCCTGCTCAGCTCGGACCTCCTGCGCGGCCTGATCGTTCTCTCGATTCCCTTCGGCGTTGCCCAGTTCGGCCTGATCGCGCTGTACGTGGCCCTGTTCTGTGCGGCCATCGTTCGCCAGTTCTTCGATCCGGCGTGGGAGAGCGTCGTGCCGGAGATCGCGAGCGACGAGGAGCTGGCGGCCGCGAATTCATTCCTGTCGATCAGCTCGTTCGGCTCGACGGCCGTCGGGTTTGCGCTCGCCGGGTTCCTGGCCCACGTTGACATCTATCTGCCGTTCTACCTCGATGCCGTGACGTTCGCGGTGTCATTCATGCTTGTTGCCGCCGTAAGGATCCAGAAGGTGACGGCCGAGGAGACAACGACCATCGGGGTCGTCCTAAGCAACCTTCGGAGCGGCGTCGGGTTCCTGTGGCGGACGCCGATCCTCCGCTCGGCGCTCGTCGTGAACCTGCCGATCCTCTTCTCGTTCGGGCTGTGGAACGTGCTCCTCCTTCCGATGGCGATTCGGGAACTGGGGGCATCGGAGTTCGAATACGGACTCCAAGAGGCCCTGACGTCCGTCGGGTTCGTCGTGAGCGCGCTGCTGATGGCCAAGTTCGCCGACCGCCTGCGCGAGGGCCAATGGATGGTCACCGCCGTGATCGGCATGGGGTTCTTCGGCGTCTTCTACGGCCTGGCACCGAACATGACGTTCGCGATCGCCATGGTCGTGGCGTCGGGGTTCCTCAATGCGCCACTCGGCGTGGCTCGCCGGCTCATCCTCCAGAAGAACACGCCCCGGGAGATGCGCGGCCGGGTCTTCTCGGCCTTCGCCGTATCCCGCGACCTCGTCTTCCTGTCCGGGATGGCGACGGCCGGCCTGGCCGACGTGCTGCCGATCCGTGGTCTCGTGATCACCGCTTCACTCGTCCTCGTTGGATCCGGGGTTCTCATCCAGTTCATGCCGGGCCTCGGCACGCCGGCGGCCGAATGGCGTCGTGCGGCTCGCCTGCTGCGCACGGCGCACGTTGGACCGCTCGCTCCAGCTGGACGGCCGGCGACACCGGAAGACTTCGAGCGACTGCTTCGCCTCATACCCGAGCTCGGTGGTCTCGCCGCCGCGCGCCGCGCCGATTTCCTGGTTGGAGCCATGGTTCGCCGTGCGGACCCGGGTTCGGCGATCGTCAGGGTGGGCGATGCCGGCGACGCCGCCTTCTTCATGCTCGAGGGCAAGGTCGTGGCCGGTATTCCGACCGAGGGCGGTGACAATCGGTCGCTGTCGGCGATGTTCGCGGGTGACTTCTTCGGAGAAATTGCGGCGATAACCGGGAGCGTCCGCACGGCGAATGTCGTGGCCGACGAGTCGACCGAACTCCTCGAGGTTCCGGCGACGACGCTCAAGGGCCTGATGGATGTGCCCGCGATGAATGACCTCATCACCCTGAAGTTGCAGGAGCGCCTCACGCGCACCGCGAACGCCGACCTCATCCGACTGGCCGGCCTCGATCAGCGCGATCTCAAGGACCTGCGACGGCGACGTCCGAAAGGCGACGCGCCACCCAGACCTTTGGCGAGCGGAGGCCCCACGGAGGGCTGATCCGCGGCTGGTCAGCCGCGCGCCACCGGACGCATCGGAAAGACCCCGACGACGATGGGCGAGATCGGATCGAGGGACAGCTCGTAGCCAACGTCGCCCGCGCGGAACAGTTCGCCCAGCAGGCGACCCTCTCGTGTCGGGAGGCCAATGAAGACGCGGTGCTCTCGGTCGACATCGACCGCCGTGACATCGTCGTCCCCGCCCTCGATTCCGAACCGGCGCCGGAGCTCATGCATCGGCACATACGTACGACTCTTGATGAACCGTCGGAGCTGGGGTGCGGTGCAACCGAAATGCTCCGCTTCCCCGGTGTGCTGCTGGACCGGCACCCCATTCAGGGCTGGCGGGGTCGGCGGGGGGTGCGCGGCAACCGCTCGGCCAATGGAAGGCGGTTCGATCTGGGCCACGGCATGATCCGTCGAAATCGCATCGTCCGCGACTTGATGGTTCGGAACGGCCTCGGGGTTGATCACGATGCGCTCGATTGACTTTGGGCGCGCGACCTTGTCGGTCACGAGTGGCACCGAGGGTCGGTCCGCTGCCGCCAGGTCGAAATCCGTCAGGGCCTCCGGGACGACATCGCCGCTCGGCCGCTGGGCGCGCGCGTCGCCGGCCACTTTCGGCGGCCGCGGGTGACGACGCGTCGGATGATGCGCGCGCCGATTCACGCCGTTCGCCGGTTGGAGGATCGAACCGTCAGGGCAGCGCCATCGCGCCGCGTGGTGTTGCTCATCGGAAACTCGCGAAGGTCGTTGATGGGCGGTTGCCCGTGTCCCGATGATACCCGGCGGAGCCGTTCTGCCCGGCCAGACGTCTCGCTTCCAGGCGAACCAGCTCACGGGGGAGGGACTTCAGCGAGATCGACTCAGCCGGAAACGACCCACAGGTCGCGACTCGACTCGTTCAGGGTGTCGGGCCCGTCCGGTCCGCAGATGACGATGTCCTCGATCCGGGATCCGTAGCGCCCGGCGAGGTAGATGCCCGGCTCCACGCTGAACGCCATGCCTTCGAGCAGCGGTTCCGCATTGCCCTCGACCATGTACGGGTCCTCGTGCGTCTCGAGACCGATCCCGTGGCCGACGCGATGGAAGAAGTTCGGGCCGTGGCCGCCGTCCGCGATGATCGTCCGGGCGGCCGCATCGATCTGCTCGCAGGCAACCCCGGCCCGAACGGCCGCGGTGGCCGCGGCCTGTGCCGCGTGAAGCAGGTCGAACAGCGCGCGGAACTCCGGCGTGGGCCCCCGGTCGGCGTCGCCTCCGGTCACCCACAGCGTGCGCGTGGTGTCAGAGCAGTAACCGTCGAGGGCCCCGCCGATGTCGAGGACAATTGGTTCGCCTGCCTGGATCACTCGATCACCGGCATCGTGGTGCGGTGAAGCGGAATTCGGGCCAGAGGCCACGATCGCGAACTCGGCGATCTCGTGGCCTTCAGCCAGGAGTCGCTCGCGAACCTCGCGGCTGACGTCGGCTTCGGACCTGCCGACCAGTCGTCCACCGGCGATCTGGGCCACGACCCGGTCTGCCGCGTGGGCCGCCAGTCGCATCAGGGCGATCTCGTCGGCGTCCTTGGTCATCCGGAGATCACGGAGCACGGTAGTCGCGAGGCCGAGCGTGGCACCGTCGAGTGTTCGCTCGAGGCCGAGGACGTGCATCGCCCAGAGTCGATCGCTCACGAGGATGCGGTCACCGGTTCCGACCGGACGGCCCAGCGCCTCCGCCAGCAGCGATGCCACGAGCGCATGGGCGTCGTCCGTCTCGCCCCACGGAGCCACCGGCAGGCCGCCGAGTCGCGCCGCGGGACAACCCTCCGCGGCCATCGCCTCGAGCCGCGGGGCGACGAGCGTCGGGGAGCCGTGCGCCGGCAGGACCAGCATGGTCAGCCGTTCGAGCGGCATCGCCTCATAGCCGGTGAGGTATCGCAGGTCCGCGCCGACGCCGATGAGCAACGCGCCGAGGCCTCGTCCCTCGAGGCGACCCTGCGCGCGTCCGAGACGTTCGAGGTAGCGGGCATCCGGGATTGACGGTCGCGCGGCGGGCATCGTCAAGCTCGCGTCAGCCGAGTCGCGCGGCGATGTGACGGAAGATGTCTCGAGCCGAGATCACCGCGACGGGCCTGCCGTCCTCGACGATCGGGACGTGGCGGAACCCGCCGATCGCCATCTTGTGGATCGCCACGGCGATGGGGTCGTGATGTCGAAGGACGACGGGGTCCGGGGTCATGAACTGGCCAACCGGCAGGTGCTCGAGCCCACGCCCGGCCAACTTGAGCAGGGCATCCCGGTCGGTGAAGATGCCGGCGAGTTCGCCCTCTTCGGTCACGAGGACGCAGTCGATGCCCTCCCGGTGCATCTTCTCGATCAGATCGGCCACATCCATGGCCACGTCGACCACCCGGGGTGGGGGTGCGCCGAGCTCATCGAGATTGGTCCCCAGCAGCGGACCCCGAAATCCCGTTGCCGGCTCGGGGGTGCTCGCCATTCGCAGGTCGGCCCCACAGTTCTCGCACAGGTCCTCCCCGGCGAAGTTCTGCCAGTGGCAGACGGGGCAGATCACGACGCTTCTCCCGTCACGATCCAGGTCTCGCCGCTGTCGAGCAGGTCGGTCAGGTTGCCCCGTCCACGCTTCGTGATCGCGTCCTCGACCTGCTGGTTCAGCAGCTCGGAGTGGGTGGGCCGCTGGACGGAACGAATGACCCCGACCGGAACGGGAAAGTCGGGCCAGTAGATGGTGGACAACATCGCGGCCAGGAGCGGGTCGTCCTCGTCGTGGACCAGGATGTCAGCCTCGGTGATGCCGTCTTCTCCAATGGTCACGATCTCGGGGCGATGCCCGTTCAGGCGGAGTCCGCGATTGCGTTCTCGACCGAAGATCATCGGCTTGCCATGCTCCAGGACCAGCATCCGATCGTCCCGGACCTCGCGATCCGTGAATTCCCGGTGAGCGCCGTCGTTGAAGATGTTGCAGTTCTGGAGGACCTCCACGAAGACCGACCCGCGGTGGCGCCCGGCTCGCTCGAGGGTCGTCTGGAGGTGCTCGGTGTGGGTGTCGACGGACCGGGCGATGAAGCTGGCCTCGGCCGCGAGGGCGATCCCGAGCGGGCTGAGCGGGTAGTCGATGGTGCCGTTCGGGGTCGACTTGGTGACTTTGCCGAATTCCGACGTCGGGCTCGCCTGACCCTTGGTCAACCCATAGATCCGGTTGTTGAACATGATGAGGTTGATGTCGACGTTGCGGCGCATCGAATGGATCAGGTGATTGCCGCCGATGGACAGCGCATCTCCGTCGCCGGTGATAACCCAGACCATGAGCTCGGGACGGGCGCCCTTGAGACCGGTCGCGATCGCCGGCGCGCGGCCGTGGATCGTGTGGAACCCGTACGTGTTCATGTAATAGGGGAGACGTCCGGAACAGCCGATCCCGGAGATGAAGACGATGTTCTCCTTTGCGTACCCGAATTCGGGCATCACCTTCTGGGTCTGGGCCAGGATGGAGTAGTCGCCGCAGCCCGGGCACCAGCGGACCTCCTGGTCGGACACGAAGTCCTTCCTCGTCAACATGGGCAGCTCGAGCGGCGATTCGCCGGTCACGGTGTCGGTCATGCGACGGACTCCCTGAGCCCGTCCAGCAGGCGCTCCGCTTCCTGTTCGATCTCGACGATCCGGAACGGCTTCCCGCGCGCTCGGTTGTAGCCCACGGCATCGATGAGGTAACGAGCTCGAATGAGCATCGACAACTGGCCGAGGTTGACCTCAGGGATGAGCACGCGTCGGAAGGCTCGAAGGACATCGCCGGTATTGGCCGGGAAGGGGTTCAGGTGGCGGATATGTGCATGGCTCACCGACAGGCCTCGACCGCGCATGCGCTCGACCGCACTGCGAATCGCACCGTACGTGGAGCCCCATCCGAGGATCAGCAGATCGCCTTCGTCGGCGCCATAGACGTCAAGCGGCGGAATGTCGCGCGCGATCCCGGCGACCTTCTCCTGGCGGAGCACCTGCATTCGATGGTGGTTGTCCGGGTCGTAGCTGACGTTGCCGAGAATGTCGTTCTTCTCGAGGCCGCCGATCCGGTGTTCGAGACCCGGCGTCCCGGGCACCGCCCACGGTCGCGCGAGCGTCTCGGGATCCCGCATGTACGGGTAGAAGCCCGCCTTCTCCGTTCGGTTCGGCACGGAGATGTCCGGGAGCGTGCTCGCGTCCGGGATCATCCAGGGCTCGGCGCCGTTGGCCAGGAACGCATCCGACATGAAGGCGACCGGGGTCATGTACTTGAGCGCGATCCGCCAGGCCTCGATCGCATAGTCGAAGCACTCTCCGGGGGTCGCGGGTGCGACGATCGGAATCGGCGAGTCCGAGTTCCGCCCGAACATGATCTGGAGGAGGTCCGCCTGTTCGGTCTTGGTGGGCATGCCCGTCGAAGGTCCTGCGCGCTGGACATCGATAAGGACCAGGGGCAGCTCGATCATGATCGCCAGCCCGAGGGCCTCGCTCTTGAGCGCGACACCGGGACCCGAGGTTCCGGTCATCCCCATGGCGCCGCCGTACGCCGCGCCGATCGCGGAGCCGATCGCCGCGATCTCGTCCTCGGCCTGGAACGTCTTGACGCCGAAGTGCTTGTAGCCGGCCAGGAGATGAAGGATGTCGGAAGCCGGGGTGATCGGGTAGGAGCCGTAGAACAGGGTCCGGTCGGCGAGCTGTGACGCGGCCACGAAGCCGAGCGCCGCGGCCTCGTTCCCGGTGATGTTGCGGTACTTGCCCGGACGCAATCGGGCCGGCGGGACGATGTATCGCTCGTGGAAGATCTCGGTCGTCTCGCCGAAGTTGTAGCCGGCCTTCAAGGCGCGCTTGTTGCCCTCGGCAATGACGGGCCGGCGGGAGAACTTCTCGTCGATCCATTCGAGCGTCGGGGCCAAGCTCCGCTCGTAGAGCCAGAACATCAGGCCGAGCGCGAAGAAGTTCTTGGTCAGGTCGACCTGCTTGTTGGTGAGCTCGAGGCCCTCCGCGGCGCGGGCGTTGAGCGTCGAGATCGGGATCTGGAACAGGTTCCATGCCGCCAGGGATCCGTCGGTCAACGGGTTGCTTTCATAGCCCACCTTGTTGAGGTTCGCGGTCGTGAACGCATCGAGGTTCACCACGAGCGCGCCACCCGGCGGAAGGTCCCCGATGTTCGATTTGAGGGCGGCTGGATTCATCGCCACGAGGACGTCGGGCTCATCGCCAGGGGTGTGGATCTCGGTGGACGAGAAACTCAGCTGGAAACCGGACACACCGGGCAGCGAGCCGGCCGGCGCCCGGATCTCGGCCGGGTAATCCGGATAGGTGCTGATGTCGTTGCCGAAGACGGCGGCGGTCCGCGTGAACTGGGTACCGGTCAACTGCATCCCATCGCCCGAATCGCCGGCGAAACGAATGGTGACGCGCTCGAGCTGACGCTCCGCTACAGCTCCGCCCGCTCGGGCTGCTCCGCCCGCGGGGGCCTCGTCGCCCTTGGTCACGCGCCCTCCGTCTCGGGAATCACCTGGTGGGGTCGGGGCGGAAGATTGAGCAGCTCCTCCGGGAATGCCTCGGCGAGGTACTTGAGGACATCCACGGGTCGGACGACACCGACGAGCATGCCGTCGTCATCGACCAGCGGCACGTTGCGGTACCGGCCGGTCTGCATCAGGTCGATCGCGTGCCGGACCGGCTGGTCCAGGTGGAGCGTCCAGGGATGCTCCTTCATGATCGTTTCGACGGGCCGGTTGAGATCGACGACCGTCCCGACGAGCCGTGCGAAGATGTCCCGCTCGGTCAGGACGCCGCGCAGCCGCCCATCCGCGTCCGTCACGAACACGGAATCCGCGCTCCCAGTCTGTCGAATGACCTCGATGCATTCGGCGAGGCTGGTGCCGGGGCGAACCGTGATCGGGTCACGCAGCGCGAGCACGCGGAGTTCCACGTCGGCTACAGATGGAACTCGGGCCGCGACGTCGCGTTCGGTCAAGTCAGTCACGAGAATGAAGTGTAGAGCGTTCAGCCGGGAGTGCCACGAGCGACAGGGCGCGGCCTCCCCGCCACGCTCCTGGCACCGCGAGCCGCGCTCGAAGCCCGGCCACCCGCCGCACCCTTGCGCCACGGGATGGGGCCGGAAGCGCTAGCCTCGCGCGATGCCATCTCCGCTCGTCGTGGGAATCCTGCTGACCATCGTCTCGGCGTTCGGGTTCGGGTCCGGCGCACTCTTCGCCAAGCCGGTCTACGCGGCCGGAGTGGATTGGCACACGCTGATGACGTGGCGGTTCACGCTCGGAGCGTCCCTGTCGTGGGTCTGGGTCGCGTTGACGCCCGGGGGTCGGGCCGCATTGGCCACGTTGGATCGGCGGGCCATCCATGTCGCCATCGCCCTCGGCGTCCTGTATACCGGGAACTCGTCCACGTACTTCGCGGGCCTTGAGACCGTGCCGGCATCGCTTGCCGCGCTGATCGTCTACATCTATCCGGCGGTCGTCGCGGTCCTGACGCTCCGCCTTGGGCGGCGCCTCGAGGGACGGCGGGCCTGGGGTGCCCTGGCCCTGGCGCTGGCGGGCGTTGCCCTCGCCGTCGGGACGATCGACGCGTCCACAGCGCCCCCGGTGTCGGGCCTGGTCCTGATGGTTGCTTCCCCGTTGATCTATTCGGTTTGGATCGTCCTGTCGGCTCGCCTCGCCGGTGAGCGCAGGGCCGGCGTCGGCCGGGATGGCGGCGGGGGAGCCGGCGGCGCGCATCCGCTGGCCGCCGGTGCGGTGATGATGAGTGCGACCGCGACGGCATTCTGGATTTCGGCACTCGCGGTGGGCCGACCAGTCCTTCCCGCCCAGATCCCCGATGAGGCATGGGGCGGGATCGCGGGGGTCGGCGTGGTGGCGACCTTTATCGCGATCCAGACGTTCTACGCGGGCGCCCACCGGATCGGTGCGGCTCGAGCATCACTCGTCAGTACGGTGGAGCCGATCTGGACGATCGTCCTTGCCGGAGTCCTCTTCGGCGAGCGCCTCTCGGGCACGCAGCTGATCGGAGGGGCAATGATCCTCATGGGCGTGGTGATCGCCCAGACGGGCCCGATGGCGCCACGGGCCAGCACCCTCCGAATCGCCGACGAATAGTTCCCAGCGGCCGACCGCAGCGTGCCGCGGGCTCCGCCCTCGCGGTCAGCGCTCCGCGGCCTCCACCCTCAGCGCGGGACCGCTGCCCGAGCGCTCGCGAGCGCTGCCTTGGCTCCTTCGGCGAGGAACGATCCCTCGGAGCCGACGCCCAGGAACGTGAATCCGCGCGCGAGATGAGGCCCGAAGGCGGCGTGATCGTAGAGCAGGATCCCGGCCGCCTTCCCGTGAGCGCGGCAGGCGGCGATCACGGTGTCCAGGGCTACGAGATAGGTGGGGTTGGTGAACTGTCCGGGCACGCCCAGGGAATGTGACAGGTCCGCCGGTCCGACGAACAGGACGTCGACACCGTCGATCGCTGCGATCGCGTCTGCCTCGCGGACCGCACTGGGCGACTCGATCTGGATAATGCCCACGATGTCCCGGTTGAGGGTCTGCACCTCGGCGTGGCCGACCGTCCCGAGACGCGCCCCACGCGTTCGGAGCGCAACGCCACGAACCCCGTTCGGCGGATAGCGCAGGAATGAGACCGCCTCCTCGACCTGCGCCGCGGTATCGAGGCGCGGCACCATGATCCCGGCCGCGCCGAGGTCCAGGGCACGCCCGATTCGCAGCCGCTCGCCTGACTGGGGCCGCACGAATGCGGCAGCGCCCGTCAGTTCGGTGGCCATGAGTACCGGAATGAGTTCGCCTTCCGTGCCCGCCCCATGTTCGAGGTCGGCAATCAGCCAGTCATAGCCGGCACTTCCGGTGATCTCGGTCGCGGCGGGCGAGGCCATGTCGGTCCAGGCACCGAACAGGGTTTCCCCGGCCAGGATCCGGCGACGAATGGTGGTGCGGGCGGTCTCGGTCATGGGCGCAATGATGCGCCGAGACATGGCGATCGCGCTCGGGAAATCGAAGATCGAACCACTCGAGCCCTGGGCGACTCATCTAGGGTAGGCGTCCACGTCGGACGCATCGTGGAAGGAGTCGAGGGTGCAGGTTGCCCTCGTCGAGCGAGCGAGAGCCGGAGATGAGGAGGCGTTTGCCAGCCTGGCACGTGCGGCTGGAGATCGACTTCTCGCCATCGCGTATCGGATCCTGCGCGACCTCGGGCTGGCGGAAGATGCCGTCCAGCAGACCCTCGTGATCGCCTGGCGAGAGTT
>JANMPD010000233.1:0-2293 GCA_031369685.1 Chloroflexota bacterium
CCGATCCGGTTCCGGCATCTCGGCGATCTTCGCGAGCACGGCGCTTTCCCCGTCCGCCTTGTCCGCGCGCGGGCCGCGACGCGCGGCCGCCTTCAGCTCTTGGGCGCGCTCCTTGATCGCCCCTCGTTCCTCGTCCGTGAAGGTGCTGCTCTTGGCGGACTTCTGCGCATCCTTCATTGCCGGTTTCCTCTCTGCGAGATGTGCTGGGAAGCCCACGACCAGCGGCGATTCTCCCCGGAGATGGCCGGGTTCCGGATCGAACCGATGCGAATCACGGTTCGGTGGTCATCGATCACCCTCCTGGGTCGATCAGTCCAGTCAGCGTGTACGCCTCGATGGGGCGCCGGAACCCCTTGAGCTCCAGTGGTCCGAGCGGCACGCCTACGGCGATCGTCTCGACTCGCGTGAAGGCCCGCTCGCTGAGGACGATCTGGCCGGGTTGGGCGACCGAACAGAGGCGGGCTGCCAGGTTGGCGACGCTGCCGACGACGCCATAGGCGAGGTGACCCTCAAAGCCGATCCGGCCCAACGTCGCGTACCCGACCGAGACGCCGATCCCGAGCCCGAGGTCAAACCCGAGCCGGCGCCAGCGCTCCGTGAGTTCGTCGAAGCGATCCCGCATCTCGACCACCATGCGGACCGCTGCTGCCGGGTGGTCCTCGAGCGGTTCGGGGTCGTTGAGGAAGATCATCATCCCGTCGCCCGCGAAGTGCTCGACCGTCCCTCGGTGGGCGACGATGATCGCGCCCATCTCGCGGTGGTATTCCCGCAGGACGTCGAGGACCTCCTCGGGTTCGGCGGCCTCGGCGAACGAGGTGAAGCCGCGAAGGTCGGAGAAGACCGTCGTGACTTCCCGGCGGTGGCCGGCCAGGAGGTGCTCGCCATCGGGCGACGAGACCAATCGAGCTACCGTCGTGGGAAGGTAGCGGGTGATCTCCTCGCGCTGCCGCTCGATGGTCCCCAGCAGCCGGACGCTTTCGATCACGATCGCGGCCTGGTCGGCAAACGTGCGGACGAGATCGATCTCGCGCTCATCGAACGGACGGACGTCGTTCCTGCCGAGGTTTACGACACCGATGATCCGCGACTCCTTGCGGATGGGGACGCCCAGCAGCGTTCGGAACCCCACGGCCTGCCGCCCGGCCTGCCAGGTATAGGTGGGATCGTTCAGGGCGTCCTCGATCTGGACGACCTCACCCGAGAGGGCGACCCTCCCCACCATCGTCCCGGGCGTCAGCTCGGTCTCGTGCTCACGAATCCAGGTCGCGCCCTCGGCGGACATGCTCACCGTGGCAACCGACCGGTAGAAGCCGTCCCTCGACGGAACGTAGATCGCGGCCAGGTCGGCACGGCACAGCTCGGTCATGCGTTCGGCGACGATCCCGAGGACGCCGTCTAGGTCGAACGGCGACGCACTGATGGCTCGAAGG
The DNA here is from genome assembly GCA_031369685.1 of Chloroflexota bacterium. GTDB lineage: Bacteria > Chloroflexota > Limnocylindria > Limnocylindrales > CSP1-4 > UBA5189. The sequence goes on from JANMPD010000233.1 coordinate 1,431, forward strand.
ATCTCGCGTATGGCGTCGAGCTCGGCGGCGAGTTCGGGCACGGAGCGTGGGTCGGGAGTCGGGGCGCTCATGGCGCAACGATACCGAGGAACGACCGACCCGGCCGTCGCCGACCGGCTCGCCTGGAGTGCGCGAATGTCACTCGATCCAGACTAGACACCGTTGGCGAGCTGTCTGGCGTAATCCGCGCCGTCGTAGTGGCCCGACGATGCGGCGATGAGCCCGTCGTCACCATCGGACCAGCTCATACCCCGTAGATCAGGCAGAACTCGTTTCCGTCCGGGTCCTCCATCCGCCGCCAGGAGAAGCCGTGCTCGTGGAAGTCGTGGTCGTCCAGGCGTCGGCCTCCGAGCACCTCGACGCGGGCGCACGCTACCTCGACGTCGGCGACGTCCACGTCGAAGTGGAGCCGATTCTTCACTGCCTTGGCTTCTGGAACGCGTTGGAAGCACACCCGGGGGGCACCCCGCTCGGCAGGCCCCAGGTTGACGAACTGGGGTGGATCGCCGAGCCGGGCGTCGATCTCGACGGCTAGCACTCCTGCCCAGAATGCCGCGAGACGCTCGGGGTCCGAACAGTCAATCTGAATCCAGCGCAAGCGCCCGACTGGCAGCGTTGTCCTCGATCCGCTCATCCCAACACTCCCAGCAGTCCTGAAGACCCTATCGAGTTCCTCCGAAGTGTAGGCCCGCAGAAACGTGTGGACCCCCACGGCCGAGCGTCATCGTCTCCTCATCACTTGGCGTACGGAAATGTCACCTGCTGTCGTTACGGGGTCCGAGCGATGACGGTCCCTGGCCTCTCCGAGAGTGGACTATCGTGATGACCTACTCCGCAGGACAGAGGTGGCGGTCATGGGCGTC
>JANMPD010000178.1:0-7462 GCA_031369685.1 Chloroflexota bacterium
AAGGGACGGACCCGTGCCATCCCGGTCGGCGACCTTGAGCCGCTCCCGGCGATCGAATTCCCGGGCAAGATCGTGTGCGTGGGCCTCAACTACGCCGATCATGTCGCCGAGGGTGGTCGCGCCGCGCCGGAACGACCGCTCCTGTTCGCGAAGTTCAGCAATACCGTCGTCGGCGATGGCGAACCGATCATTCGGCCCGAGGGGACGCACGCGCTGGATCTCGAGGTCGAACTGGGCGTGGTCATCGGACGGCGGGCACGTCGAGTCGCCGCAGCGGACGCGCTGGCCCACGTCGCAGGGTATGTCGTGGTGAATGACGTCAGTGCCCGCGACTGGCAGGGCAACCCGCAGGCCCTGCGAGACGGGCAGAAGGGCGACGGCCAGTGGCTTCGGGCCAAGGGCTCGGACACGTTCCTGCCCATCGGGCCAGTGATGACGACGTCCGACGCCTTCGATCCCGCGGCCGGCCATCGGATCCGGAGCTGGCGCATCCCGGGCGCCGGCGCGGACTCGTCGGCGCCTCCCGGGGCGTCTCCCGGTGCGTCTCCCGGCACCTTCGACGGGGCGCTTCCCGGTGCGTCGGGCGGGACCCCGATCCTCATGCAGGACGGCACGACGGCAGACCTCGTCCACGGGGTCCCGGAATTGATCGAATTCATCACCCGGCAGATCACGCTCGAACCGGGCGACATCATCGCCACCGGCACCCCGTCCGGTGTCGGTGTGTTCCGTACCCCGCCGGTCTTCCTGGAGCCGGGCGATCGGGTTCGCTGTGAGATCGAGGGGATCGGGGCCGTGGAAAATCCGATCATCGACTGGTTCGACGCCGCAGCCATCGAGACGACCACCCGCGACTGAGGGCCGGCCCGGGCCGGACATCTACCATCGACCATCGAGGAGATGCGACATGCGCGCACTGGTGAAGACCGAGGCCGGCCCCGGACTCACCCTGCTCGACGTCCCCGAGCCGGAGATCGGGATCAACGATGTCCTGGTGCGCGTCCGGAAAACGGGGATCTGCGGCACCGACCTCCACATCGAATCGTGGGATCCGTGGGCGGCCAAGAACATCAAGGCCCCGCTGGTCGTGGGGCACGAGTTCGTGGGTGACATCGTCCGCGTCGGCAGCAACGTCGCGGACTTCGCGGTCGGTGACCTCGTGAGCGGCGAGGGCCACGTGGTGTGCGGTCGATGCCGGCACTGCCTCGCCGGGCGTCGCCACCTGTGTGCCAACACGATCGGCCTGGGCGTGGGCCGGGACGGCGCGTTTGCCGAATTCGTGTCCCTCCCGATGGCCAATGTCTGGCATCACTGGCCGGGCATCGACGAAGAGGTCGCCGCGATCTTCGACCCGTTCGGCAATGCCGTCCACACCGCCCTGGCGTTCCCGGTCCTCGGCGAAGACGTCCTGGTATCGGGCGCCGGACCGATCGGCCTGATGGCCATTGCGGTGGCTCGTCATGCGGGCGCACGCCACATCGTCGTCTCCGAGCCGAATGCATTCCGGCGCGGACTCGCCGAGCGGATGGGTGCAACCCTCGTCGTCGATCCGCGCGAGCGCGATCTGCACGACGTCCAGACCGAGCTCGGCATGGTCGAGGGCTTCGATGTCGCCATGGAGATGTCGGGCAACGCCGTCGCGTTGCGGACCGCGATCAGCACCATGGCCCACGGCGGCGCCATCGCCATCCTCGGGATCCCGACCGCCGAGATCTCGATCGACATCAACGAGATTGTGTTCAATCAGCTGACCCTGCGCGGGATCTATGGCCGGGAGATGTACGAGACCTGGTACAAGATGACGGTCATGCTCCAGTCGGGCCTCGATATCAAGCCCGCCATCTCCCATCGATTCTCGTTCCTCGATCATGCGGATGCCTTCGCTGCGGCCAGGTCCGGCGACTCGGGCAAGGTGATCATGGACTGGATGGCCTGATGGCTCGACTCCTCGGAGGTTCGATTCGATGACCACCGCTGAGCGACCGGATCCGTTCGCGTTCCTCGCCGAGGAGCTGGCCGATCTCCACGCGAAGCACCTGTATCGCCCGCTCCGGATCATGTCCAGCGAGCAGGGACCCGTCGCCACGGTCGACGGACGCGAGGTCATCAGCCTGTCGTCGAACGACTATCTCGGGCTGACCCACCACCCGCGACTCAAGGCCGCAGCGATCGAGGCGGTCCGCGAATTCGGGGCGGGATCGGGTGCCGTCCGCACGATCGCGGGCACCATGGACCTGCACGAAGCGCTCGAATCGGAGCTCGCGGCGTTCAAGGGCACCGAGGCCGTGCTCACGTTCCAGAGCGGCTTCAGCGCCAATACGGGCGTCATCCCGACCATCACCGGTGAGGCCGACCTGATCGTGTCCGATGCCCTCAACCACGCTTCGATCATCGATGGCATGCGCCTGTCCAAGGCGCCCCGGAAGGTCTACCCCCATGCCGACGTCGTGGGTCTCGACGCCGTCCTGAAGGAGGCCCGCGAGAACGGCCGGGGCGATGGAAGCGGACCGTACCGCCTGATCCTTGTCGTCACCGATGGCGTCTTCTCGATGGACGGGGACATCGCCCCGCTGCCCGGCATCGTCGAGGTCGCCGAGCGCCATGGCGCCGCGGTCTTCGTCGACGACGCCCACGCTTCGGGGGTCCTGGGTCGGAACGGCCGGGGGTCCGTGGATCATTTCGGACTGACCGGTCGGGTCGCCATCCAGGTCGGGACGATGTCCAAGGCGATGGGCGTCCTCGGCGGTTACGTTGCCGGTTCGCACGACCTGCGCGACATCCTGGTCCAGCGCGCGCGGCCATTCCTGTTCTCAACCTCGCACCCCCCGGCCGTGGCCGCCGCGTGTCGAGAGGCAATCGCGGTGATGGAGGAAGAGACCTGGCGGATGGATCGGCTGTGGGCGAGCACGACGCGGTTCAAGGCCGAGCTGGCTCGGCTCGGGTTCGACACGGGGCGATCGCAGACGCCGATCACCCCGGTCATCGTGGGCGATTCGGAGCTCGCCAACCGGTTCTCATCCGAGCTGTTCGAAGCGGGCGTCTTCGCCACGTCCGTCGTCTTTCCCACGGTCAGCCTCGACCAAGCCCGGCTGCGGACGATCGTGACGGCGGCCCTGAGCGATGAGCACCTGGATCGCGCGCTTGAAGCGTTCTCGACCGTTGGCCATCGGCTCGGGCTCATCAGCGGGTGAACGACACCAATCCGGATGCCGGCGGCACCGCCGAAGTGCCTCCCGACCGGCAGGGCCGGAATCTGCCGCTCGACGCACACCTGCACACGGACCAGTCGCCCGACAGCAACGTCCCGGTCGATATCTATGCCGCGCTGGCGCTCGAGCGAGGGATCACGGAGCTGGCGATCACCGATCACGTCGATTTCGATCGACGGGATCCGGCCTATGACTACGTGGCCTTCTCGGAACGCGAGCGCGTGGTCCGCGCTGCCGCCGAACGGTGGGCGCCGCGCGGGGTCCTCATCCGGTTCGGGGCGGAGCTGACCTACAACCAGACCTGGGAAGCCGATCTCCGCGACCACCTCCGGCGCCATCGCTACGACTACACCATCGGGTCGGTCCACGACTGGCCGGATTCGCCCTACATCCCGAGCCGGATCGGCACCTGGGTCACGGGTCGATCGATCGACGAGGTCGTCGCGCCGTACTTCGACGAGATCATTGCCGCGGCTCGGTCGGGCCTGTTCGACACCATCGGTCACCTCGATGTCGTCAAGCGATACCTGTATCCCCTCGTCCGACCGGCCGATTTCGGGGCCCGTCCCGAGCTGCTCGATCCCGCCCTCGCGGCCATCGCCGAAGCAGGCGTTGCCCTGGAGATCAACACCAGCGGCCTCCGTCATCGGGTCGCCGAAACCTATCCGGCTCCCTGGGCGCTGGCCCGTTACCGGGAGCTCGGGGGGGTGCACGCTGTCACCGGTTCCGATGCGCATCGGGCAGATTGGTTCGCATGGGGCCTTGCGGACGGGTATCGTGCGTTGACCGAGGCGGGATTCCCGTCGCTGGCCTTTCGTCGCGGGATGGATCGGGTCCTGATCGATCTCCCCTGACGGTGGAGCATTGCCGGCGTGGAGGGGGAGTCCGCCTAACGAGGGGCGGTTTGGTTCGTTGTGACAATCGACGAAGAGGCGCTGGAGCGACTCATCCGTGATGCCAAGGCCGGTAACGCCTGGGCATTCGGACGGATCTTTGACGAGTTCCACCAGCCGGTCTATCGCTTCATCGCCAGCCGCGTCCATCGCCCGAGTGACGCGGAGGACCTGACGCAGCTTGTCTTCGTCAAGGCCCTGGAAGCGCTCCCGCGCTACGAGCAACGGGGCATTCCCTTCGGGGGCTGGCTCTTCAGGCTGGCCAGGAACACGATCATCGACCACATCAGGACACGCCACGATCACGCCGAACTGGACGCAGTCTCGGAGCACGCGTCGACCGACGCGGGTCCTGAGCGGATCGCCTCGGTACGCGACGATCTGGACGCCGTGTCACGAGCGCTCGCCAGCCTGACCGGCGAGCAACGCGAGGCCATCGAGCTTCGGTTCTTTGCCGGGCTTTCGGCCCGCGAAGCGGCCGAGGTCATGGGCAAACAGGAAGGAACGGTCCGAGGGCTCCAGTTCCGGGCGATCGCGTCCCTCCGACGGACGCTCGGGATGGATCTGGACATCGAGGAACGAGTCGAAGGGCTCCTCCCCAATGTGGCCGACCGACATGGATGAGGTTACGGTGCACGAAGAGGATTCGGGGACGGACGAACTGGCGCGACGGCTGGGCGCCTACGCGTCGGCACGCCTCGCGCCCGATCGAATCGCCGTTACCCGAATGCGCTCGAGCGTCATCGAGGAAGCTCGAATGCACGTGATCGATGCACGGCTGTCCCGGCGTCGCACCGGCCGACGACGCCTCGCAGCCATCGCCATGGCCGCCACCCTGACGATCGGCGGAGCCGCGAGCGTCGCGGCTGCCTCGAATGCCGGCGGTCCCCTGTATCCAGTTCGGATCTGGCTCGAAACTGCGGGCCTGTCGCCGGACGAGAGCACTCGAGCCCTTGAACGACTTCACCAGGTGGATGCGCGGGTCCTGGACCTTGAACGCGCCGTTTCCGCTGGAGACCAGAACGCCGTTGCCGCCGCTATCGACGCGTACCGCAACGCCGTGGCTGCCGCGGTCGACGAGGCTGAAACGGGCCCGGATAACGATCGCCTCGAGACACTCAAGGCCGCGTTGGGACTCCACCTCGTTGTCCTCGAGCGCCTCTGGCATCGCGGTCCCGATAAGGCGACGGAGGCTATCGGCCACGCGATCGATGCGAGCCACAAGGCCGTGGATCGGATCGATGCGCCCAAGCCGAACAAGGACAAGGGTGGCGGAGGGAGCAACGAGGGCAATGCAGCCTCCACGCCTGCGCCATCGTCGCGGCGGCTCTCCGGTCCGACCGACGCCCCGCCGGCCACTTCGACGCCCGGCTCACAGGACGAGGGCGGTCAGGGTCACTGAGCCATCGGCCGATCACCGGCCGGTGTGCGGCCCGCGCGGCCGGAATCCAAACGACCGGGAGAAGCACTCCCGGTCGCTGGGTTGCTCGGGGACAGCGAGCGCCGTCTAGGCGACGTCGTCTGACGTTCGGCGGCGGGTGGCTGCGACCAGGACGCCCGCGCTGACCAGGAGGGCCAGTCCGGCGAAGAGCAAGCTGGATGAAGCCTGTGCCCTCCCGGTCACGCTATCGGTCGCCGGCAGCTCGATGTTCGATCCGCTGTCGGTCGTCCCGAGGACGTCCTGGGTCGGGCCGGTCTCGTCGCCGGTGCTGTCGGTCGTCCCGAGGACGTCCTGGGTCGGGTCCGTGTTGTCGGCCTTGTCGCCGGCCGTGTCGCCGGCCGTGTCGCCGGCTGTGTCGCCGGCTGTGTCGCCGGCCGGGTCGCCGCTATTGTCCGTATCGTCGCCAGCGGTGTCGATGGACTCGTCGCCCGCGGTGTCGCCGGAGTTGTCGCCCGCGTTGTCGCCGGACTCGTCGCCAGGAGTATCGCCGGACTCGTCGCCCGCGTTATCCGACTCGTCGCCAGCGGTGTCGCCGGAGTTGTCGCCAGCAGTGTCGCCGGAGGTGTCGCCAGCGTTATCGGACTCGTCGCCGGCGTTGTCGCCGGAGGTGTCGCCAGCGTTATCGGACTCGTCGCCGGCGTTGTCGCCGGAGTGGTCGCCAGCGTTATCGGACTCGTCGCCAGCGGTGTCGCCGGAGTTGTCGCCGGCGTTGTCGCCGGCGTTATCGGACTCGTCGCCCGCGTTGTCGGACGCAGCCTCAACGTTGTAGTTGTCGCTCTTGTTGGTCTTGCCCTGGGTGACCGTTGCCTTGTATTCGCCCCAGTCATCGCCGGCGATCGTGTATGCATCGATGCAGAACGAGCCGTCCGAACCGGTCAGGCCGGTGCCCGAAGCGACGGTGGCGCGGGGGTCGCCCGAGGCGCCGCCGGGGAGTCCCTCGATCGAGAACGTGACACTCGCGTTCGCCGCGAAGTTGGCGCCTCGAAGGTACAGCTCGTCGCCGACAGCGTAGTGGTTGGCGTTCTGGGGAGCCGGTGCATCGCACACGGCGCTGGTCGTCCAGATGGAGCCGCTGCCGCCCTGGCCGGCAAGCGCGCCGGCTGCCGAGGTCGCGAGACCTGACAGGGCGAGGAGGGCGCTCGCGCTGATGCGAGCGGCGCTGGAGATGGTGCGGTGCGAGTGTGCGTTCATTGGTGGTCCCCGAGTAGCGATGGTTGGTTGATGCTGGTCCGGGAGATCCGGAACCCTTGCCTAGAGGGCGTTGCCATCGTGGAGGACCGTAGTGGGACCCGTCTAGTACCTGCGGCGGGCGACTTGCGCACCAGACCCCACCCGACCGCAGCGCCACCCCAACTTCGTGGTGCCTGAGGGCAACGAAGGGCCCCTGACTACAGTCATGGGGTCCGGGTTACGAGGGTCCGGGGGTCCGAAATCATGGGCGGTGCGGAGCTGCCCCCGGGCCGCTACCAATGGTGGCCACGTCGACGCCGGCCAGCCGCGCCACGTCGACGCCGCCAGCACGCCGCGCCGCGCCGCGACGCAGCGAGCCGACCCGGGCCGCCGTCTCGGCTACGCTGTGAACCTCGAGCCGATGCGTGGAGATGTCCGGAGTCAATGGCGATCGACGGCATGAAGCTTGGGTCCAATTCGGAGGGGCGCGGGACCCCGGACGGAAGGCTCGTCGCCCGCGTGCGCGATGGGCTCATGGAACCGGAACGCGTCCTGGCGCTGGTGCTGCTCGTCGCGTTCGTCACGCGAGCCATCTGGCTCGCGCTTCCCACCGGCGCTCTGATCTTCGACGAGGCCTTCTACGTGAACGCCGCGCGGGTCATCCTGGGGTGGGACCTGACTCCCGGCGCTCACTACGCTGGGGCCGTCGCCGGTCTCGATCCGAACACTGAGCATCCACCCCTCGGCAA
>JANMPD010000293.1:0-2468 GCA_031369685.1 Chloroflexota bacterium
AGCAAGATCCTGGTGACTCTAGCGGAGAGGCCATACCCGTTCCCATCCCGAACACGGAAGTCAAGCTCTCCAGCGCCGAAGATACTGAGAGGGCAGCCTTTCGGGAAAATAGGTCGTCGCCAGGATTTTGTGCGTCCGGCGTCATGTTTCGGCGCCCTGTCTCCGGGAGTTCGATGCTCCGGAGCAGCCTCGGCACATCCCGTCCGCTCGACTGGGCACAGCGCGCCAGACACGGGCGTGGCCCCGGCGGCGCGCGGCACGGGACTGATTTCCCGACCGAGGTATCCTCGCGGGATGACGGTCGAAGCAGACGACTCGCCACCCTTGGACGACGAGTTGGCGTCCGCCCCGCCCCGCTGCCCCTTCCTGGCCGGCACGGAAGGTGGGTGGGTTGCGCAGACGGCCACGGCCGACCATCGGTGCCGAGCGGTCCAACCGCCTGCCCCGCTTGCCTTGCCCAAACAGCGTCGCCTGTGCCTCACGTCGGGGCACGTGACCTGTGCAACGTACGTCGCGGCTCGCGAGGCGCGCGGCGCCGCAGTCGGTCCGAGCGCGGTTGATCCAGTCGGCTGGAACTGGGTCCAGACCAGGCCGGTGGTCGACGCAAGTCTGGGTCGAGGATCACAGTTGGCCGGGCTCTTCGCGGATCGACGCGCGTGGCAGGTGATCCCTGCTGTGGGGCTCGTGGCCGCCCTCGTCGCGCTCGGCCTTTCAAATCTTGGGTCTGGTAACTCGCCGGCAGGCTCGAAACCGCCAGCGTCCTTCGTGGCGATCGCCACGCCGACCGAGGGGCAGACCCAGGTTCCTCCGACGCAGTCCGTTGCCGCCAGCCCGGAAGCGACGCCGAGTTCCAGCCTGGCCCCCACGCCAACCCCGCTCGCTTCGGTTGCGGCGACAGCGGCCCCATCAGGAGCCATCACCCACACGGTCAAGTCGGGCGACACGCTCTACGACATCGCGATCAAGTACGGCGTGAGCGTCAAGGCCATCAAGAACCTGAACGGCCTCACATCGAACACGCTTCATGTTGGCCAGGTTCTGAAGATTCCCTGATCCCGGGACCGAATCCGTTGGGCGATTCGCGCCATCCCAGGGGGCGTCGCGCGGGCGGGCCGATCGAGTCAGCGTTGGCAGCCCCGGCACCAGGACGTTGCCTCGCTGCGCGAGGAAATCTCCGAAATCCTGCTGCCACACCGCGGGCATGGGCTGCCGCCCCTCAGGTGGACCGCGAGGAAGTCGCGAACTTCGGTTTCGAACGTCGGCGGGACGCGCAGGCGCAGGGTCGCGCTCGCGCGCGCGAGCGTCTCTCGCATGGCCGCGTACAACTCGTCAATTTCCTCGACCGCGAGGCTCGATCGCTTGCGAAACGGATTGAGGCGCGCCGCGAACAGGATCTCGTCGCTGTACGCATTGCCGATCCCGGCCACGAACTCCTGGTTGCGCAGGAGCGACTTCAATTCTCCTGGGTGGCGGCGGATCCGTTCGCGCCAGACATCGAGCGTCAACTTCGGATCGTCGGCATCCGGGCCCTGCGGGGCGGAGGTCCCTCCCGGCCCGTCGTAGCCGGCCACCGGGCGTGCCTGCCCGGACGGCAGGAGATACACCTTGCCCATCTGGGTCGGATCGCGATAACGAATCTCGATTTCGTCTCCGTCCGCGGGCAGCCACGACGAGCCGCGTGTCCACGGTGCCGTCCGCGTCGGACGTTTCAGCCTCGCACCGAACGCGAGGATCAGGGCCGTCCTGGCGGTGACCCGCTGATCCGGTCTGGCCAGCTGGAACCGACCCGTGAGCATGGCATTCACGACGATCGCATCCGCTTCGAACTGGAATCGGAGGAATTTGCCGCGTCGGGTCACCTGGACCAGGCGCTGGCCCACGAGTGCCTCGAGCTCGCTCGGGGTGCCCCGCACGGCAAGCGGTCCGGGAGCGCTGGCGCGAATGGTCGGACGCCCGGCCACGGCAGCCTGGAGCGCTTCGGCGACGACGGTCAAATCGGGCAGTTCAGGCACGGTTCGGCCGATTGTAGCCGCGGAGACCCGTGTGCTAGACTCCCGTGGCCCTACGGGCAGGAAAGCTGAAGAGCACGTTCACCACGATTTCGATGTCGAAGGAGCGGACCGCGGCACATCATCCACGGACCACTTGATCGCCAACCAGATCCGGCTTGAGCGCTGCTCAAGCCGTTCTTGATTCCCGGCGGGACTCTGGATTGCAGGAGAGCATCGAATTGACCGAAGAAGAGCAGGGCGGGACGACGCCGCTGGCCGAGGCAACTGCCCCGGCCCCGGCCCCCGAGCAGACCGACGCGGCGCCAGTCGCCGTGGACGAGCCCGCCAATACCGTTGTCGTGGAATCCACTGAGGCAGCCGCCGGATCGGACCCAGCGCCTGAATCAGCCCCTGAGGCTGTGACGGATCCGGAGCCCGCGGGATCGGACGCCGCGGAGGTGGCACCTGAGCCCGAGG
>JANMPD010000300.1:0-29954 GCA_031369685.1 Chloroflexota bacterium
GCGTCGATCCTCGATCAGGTTCGGCCAACGACATTGCTCGACATCGGGATCACCGCGCTTCTGATCTACTGGCTGTTCAGCCTGATCCGAGGAACGCGCGCGGTGCGCCTTGTGATCGGTGTCAGTGTGTTGTTCGTCGTCTATTTCGCTGCGCAGGCGCTGTCCCTTCGACTCCTGACCCAGATCCTGCAGACCGGCGCGGTCGTGGGGTTGTTCGCCCTGGTCGTGGTGTTCCAACCGGAACTGCGTCGAGCGCTCGAACGCATTGGCCGCGTCGGGTCCCTGGCCTGGCTCTTCCCGAGCGAAAACACGGCAGCCGAGCAGGTCGCCGCAACGGTCGCGCGTGCGGCGTCACTCCTGTCCGGGGACGGGCATGGGGCGCTGATCGTGCTCGAGCGGGACACGGGCCTCGAGGAGATCGCGGAGTCGGGCGTGATGATCCACGGCGATCTGTCGGTGGATCTGCTTCGCACGATCTTCATGCCCAAGACGGCTCTGCACGACGGAGCAGTCATCATCCGGGGATCGGACGTTCTCGCAGCCGGCGCGTTGCTGCCGTTGACCGAGACGACGTTGCCCTCCGAGCGGTTCGGCACGCGCCATCGCGCGGCGCTCGGGATCACGGAGCAGACCGACGCCGTCGTGATCGTCGTGTCCGAGGAAAACGGCCAGGTCAGCCTGATCGAGCGTGCCCGGATCGTCAGGAACCTCAACGAGCTGCAACTCGCCCGCGCGATCCGCGGGCACCTTGATCCGGCTACGGACGGAATACGTCGGCGGATTCCGGGTACCCATCGCGTCACCACCACACCAACGCTCGCCGGGATCGGCCGATTCATGCGCGGTGAAGACGGACCGCGGATAACGGATGGTCGCGAGGCCGGCCGGACCGGCTTGATCCGCCCGGGCGTCCAGCCAGAGCGCCCAGCGGCCGAGCCAACGCAGGTTCCTCCCGTGCTGGCGCCATCCAGCGTCGTGGCGGCCGAAGTCCGATCAGGCCCACGGCCGGACCCCGGGGGGGCGACACCGACCGCTGCAAAACCCTCGGTCACGACCCCCGCCGCCGTGACGCTGCCCGGCGAAGTCGGTGGAGATCCGCCGCTTGCGTCTGGGTCCGGTCGATGAATCGCGCGATCGGGCTGATCGTCCACAACTGGCCGCTCAAGCTCGGGGCCATCGCTTTCGCGACGCTGCTCTATGGCGGCCTGATCCTGTCGTCGAGCGCCCAGCTCTTCGAGGGCGCGGTTCCGATCGAGACGTCCGGGCTGTCCCCAAGTGTGACAATCCTGTCCGACCTTGGCGCCGTTCGGAGGATCCGATACCTCGCACCCGAGGACCTCGGTCTTCGCCTCGACAGCTCGAGTTTTCGCGCGGTCGTCGACCTCTCGAAGGTGTCGCCAACCGGAGGCCGAACGTCAGTTGCGGTGCGGGTGATCGCGGTTGACCCGCGAATCCAGGTGGTCGACTACGAACCGAGACAGATCACCGTCCAGCTCGACGAGGTCATCTCAAGGATTGTCCCGATCCGGGCCGTCCTTGGTCCGATCCCATCGGGTCTTGATATCGGGGAACCAATCCTGTCGGCGAACGAGACGACCGTGACTGGAGCGGCATCCATCATCAACCAGGTAGCGGAAGCACAGGCGCGTCTCAGCGTGGATGCGTCGGGGATCGACATCAATCGCATTGTCGACCTGCTGCCGGTGGATGCGGCCGATCAGGTGCTCTTCCAGGTCGATCTGGCGCCAGGCAACGTTCGGGTCCGCCTGGCCATCTTCACGGATCGACAGACACGCTCGCTGCCGGTGCGTCCGATTGTCGTTGGAACGCCCGCCGTGGGCTTCGAGGTGGCATCGGTGACGGTCGATCCACTCGTGATCAGCGTCGAGGGGGACGTCGACAACCTCACTCCCCTGGAATTTGCCGACACCGCGCCGGTTTCGATCAGCGGCGCGTCGTCGGATGTGGCGGTTGATACGCCGCTCCAGCTACCTGACGGCGTGCAGGCGCCGAATGTCGAATCAGTGCGAGTCATGATCGCCCTTCGGCCGGTCACCGGAACGCGCACGTTCAGCGCCGGGCTCATCCTGGCTGGGGCCCGGGCCGACCGCGCCTACGCCCTGTCGACGGACCGCATCCTCGTGACGATCGGTGGATCGGTGGCCGACCTCGATCGGCTGTCTGGATCCTCGATCGTCCTGACGGTCGAGGTCGCGGGTCTGGACCTCGGCGACCATGAGGTGACGGTGACCGCAAATCTGCTCACCGGACTCACCCTCGTCGGGGCCAGCCCAAATCCGATCACCGTAACCGTGACAGCGGGACCGTCCGGGACCGGCACGATACCCTGATCGCCGTCCCGTCAAGTTGAGGAGATCATCCGACCGTGCCCCGATTGTTCGGTACCGACGGCATCCGCGGGATCGCCAACATCGAACTGAAGCCGACCACCGCCTACGCCCTTGGGCGGGCGACGGCACACCGATTGGCGGGCGGACGCGGTGCCATCGTCGTCGGGCAGGACACACGCCGGTCCGGTGACCTGTTCGTGGCTGCCCTGACGGCCGGCGCCACGAGCCTCGGCACCGACGTCCACCAGGTCGGAGTGGTCCCGACACCTGCGCTCGCGTTCCTCGCCGGCATCGGCGATTTCGCGGCCGGGATCATGGTCTCGGCGTCCCACAATCCGGCCGCCGACAACGGGCTCAAGGTGCTCGACCAGCAGGGCCTCAAGCTCGACGACCAGATCGAGGATGAGCTCGAGCAGCTGATCTGGCGGACCGAGGAACTCGGTGGGGCCGGCAACGATGATCTCGGCGTCATGGTTGACGCACGGGACCGCGTGGCCGAATACACCGCGGCACGCATGCGGCTCGCCTCGACGCTCAGCGGGTCGGGGATCCGGATCATGCTCGATGCGGCCAACGGGTCCGGCGGCGCGTTCGCGCCCGGGATCCTCAGGGCGACGGGCGCCGAGGTCGAGGTCATCAACGCCACCCCGGATGGCACGAACATCAATCGCGAGTGCGGGGCAACGGATCCGGCCGGGCTGGCGGCGCTCGTGGCCGAACGCGGCGCGGACGTCGGGTTTGCCCTGGACGGGGACGCGGACCGTCTCATCGCCGTGGATGCATCGGGCCACGTGGTCGACGGCGACCAGGTGCTCGGGATCCTCGCCCTCGAGCGCCTTGGCCACGACACGCTCGCGGGCCGGACGCTCGTGGTGTCGGTCCTTTCCAACGGCGGGCTTCAACGCGCGGTCGAGGAGGTCGGTGGAACCGTCGTCAGGACACCGGTCGGGGACAAGTACATCCTCGAGGGGATGCAGGTCGCCGGTGCGGGACTCGGTGGTGAGAAGAGCGGCCACGTGATCATCGCGGACCACACGACGTCGGGCGACGGAATTGTGACCGCGCTCGAGGTCCTGCGCGTGATGATCGGATCCGGCCGCTCGCTGGCCGATCTGGCCACGGATATCCCGCTCCTGCCCCAGCAACAGCGAGCCGTGCGCGTGCGTCACAAGGACCAGTGGGAAGGGGATCCCGCCATCCAGCGCGCGATCGCAGCGGCACAGGAGCGGCTCGGCGGCGTCGGCAGGATCCTCATCCGGCCCTCTGGAACGGAGCCGGCACTCAGGGTGATGGTCGAGGGGCCGGATTCGATGGTCGTCTCGGAGTTGGCCGACGCACTGGCGGCAGTCGCAGCCGAGCGTCTACACTGATCGCAGGTGCCCATCCATCGAGCGAGTCAGCGCTCGGCTTTGCCGGCGCGAACGAACTGAGGACTTGACCACGGATGTGCGGTATCGTCGGCTACACCGGACCTCGCGAGGCTGGACCGATCCTGATGGAGGGATTGAGTCGTCTCGAGTATCGCGGCTACGATTCGGCCGGCATCGCGCTCGTCGATGAAGAAGGCCGGATGTTCGTCGAGAAGAAGGCGGGCAAACTCGCGAATCTGACGACGGCCATCGCGGAGCGAACACCGCATGCGGCGATGGGCATCGCCCATACCCGATGGGCCACCCACGGACGGCCGAACGACCTCAACGCCCACCCACACGCCGACTGCAGCGGCAAGATCACGGTCATCCACAACGGGATCATCGAGAACTTCCGCGAGTTGCGCGACGGCCTCGAGGCTCGCGGTCATCGGCTCGAATCCGAGACCGACACGGAGGCCCTCGCCCATCTCGTGGAGGAGGCCTACGCCGGCGATCTGGCCGATGCGGTTCGTGCCGCCCTCCGGCAGGTCGACGGCGCCTACGCCATCGTCGTCATGCATCGAGACGAGATCGGGCGGCTGGTGGGAGCGCGCAAGGACGTACCCCTGATCCTGGGACTCAATGGCGAGGAATCATTCATCGCCAGCGACGTCGCAGCCATCCTCGCCCATACCAGGCGCGTGATCTTCCTTGAGGAAGGCGACGTGGCCGACGTTCGACCGACGGGCGTCGTGATCACCGACATTGACGGAACCCCGCAGGAACGTGCCGAAACCGTCATCGATTGGACGCCCGAGCTGGCCGAAAAGGGCGGCTTCGAGCACTTCATGCTCAAGGAGATCCACGAGCAGCCAAACGCGCTCCGACAGGCGCTCGCCGGGCGTGTCAGTCGCGACGACCGAATCCACGTTCCCGAGATCGAAGCCCTGATCCCGACGCTGAAGGCCATCACGCGGATCGAACTCGTGGCCTGCGGGACGGCCTCCTACGCGGCTCAGGTCGGCGCGTCCGCACTCGAGGCGTGGACGGGTCTGCCAGCCAGGGTCACGGTCGGATCTGAATTCCGCTATAGCCCGCCGCCGCTCGATGCGAACACGCTCGTGATCGCGGTCACGCAGTCCGGGGAAACCGCCGACACGATCGCCCCGACCCGCATGGCCCGCGAGCGCGGTTGCCCGATCATCGCGGTCACCAATACCGTCGGGTCCGCCATCACCCGCGAGGCCGCTGCAGTCCTGTTCCTCCAGGCGGGACCGGAGATCGCGGTCGCGGCGTCGAAGACGTTCGTCACCCAGGTCACCACGCTGGTGGTCCTCGCCGCGGCGATCGCTCGGCTGCGAGGGTCGATGTCCGAGGCTGCCGAGATCGAGCTGGCCCACGCGCTGCGGGCGTTGCCTGATGCCGCCCAGAGGGCCCTCGATGCCAACGCGCCGCGGGCCCGGGACCTTGCCCGGCGATACGTCAACTCACGGGGCTTCATGTTCGTCGGCCGCGGGGCGACGTACCCGGCCGCGCTCGAGGGCGCGCTCAAGCTCAAGGAAATCAGCTATGTCCATGCCGAGGGCTATCCCGCCGGCGAGCTGAAGCACGGACCGATCTCCCTCCTCGACGCGGAATGCCCGCTCGTCGCGATCGCCACGGCGTCATCGACCTACGACAAGCTGATCAGCAACGTGATGGAGGGCCGGGCCCGGGATGCCCGCGTGATCGCCGTCGCGACCGAGGGCGATCCGCAGATCGAGCGGTTCGCCGACGACGTCGCCTGGGTACCCGCAACGCACGAGGCCATCTCGTCGGTCCTTGCGATCATCCCGCTCCAGTTGTTCGCCTATCACATGGCGATCGCCCGGGGCACGGATGTCGATCAGCCGCGCAACCTGGCGAAGTCCGTCACGGTCGAGTAGGCGATCGGGATGCCCGGTAGCGGCGGCCGCGAGTCGCCCGATGATCGATCGGTACCGGGAGTGATCCCGCCCGGGGCTGTACCGCCCGGGACGACAGAACTTGGCATCGACATCATCAAGGTCGAACGCATTCGCCACTCGCTGGCGCGGTTCGGCGCTCGGTTCAGCGGTCGGGTGCTGACGCCAGCCGAGCAGCGCTATGTCCGGGATCGGCCCGAGACGTTTGCGGGCCGATGGGCCGCCAAGGAAGCCGTCAGCAAGGTGCTTGGGCTCGGCGTGCGCGGGATCGGCTGGAAGGACATCGAGATCGAGCGTCTGCCGACAGGTCAGCCGGCGGTCCGACTCCACGGGCGTGCCGAACGACGGGCGGAGCAGCTCGGCATGGATCGGATCGCGGTCTCGATCTCCCACGAATCGGACTACGCGGTGGCGATTGCGTTCGGCGTGCGCCAGGCCGGCGGCCGGTACATCTTTCCGCCGGACATCGACGCGCGGCTGGATGACCGGGAGCGCCAGATCCTCGCCCGCATGGAACGCATTCGGGCCCTCCACGAAGCATCCCTCAAGGATGCCGGGAATGACTGACCGACAACTCGCCTTTCGCCAGCAGGCTGCGCCGCCCGCGGCCGAGGCGAGCGAGGAGCCGGCCCTCGCGGATGAGGACCCTGAGGTCCTCGACGACCGGTCGATGGCCCGTCTCCTCCCCGAACGCGCGAAACGTGCCCACAAGGGCACGTTCGGCAAACTCCTCGTGATCGCGGGCTCGCTCGACTATGCCGGCGCGGCCCTGCTCGTGAGTCGCGCCGCCGGTCGCGCGGGTGCGGGCCTCGTGACGCTCGCGGTCCCCGAGTCGTTGCAACCCCTGTTCGCAGGAAAGGTCATCGAGGCGACGACGATGGCCCTGCCGGAAGACGACGTCGAGGAGGTGGACCCGGAGCCCGCGATCGCCCGGATCCTCGACCACGAACACGACGCGATCGTCCTCGGGCCTGGGCTCCGGCCCGGGCTCGCGACGATGGAACTCGTGCGCCGGCTGCTCGGCACGATCGGCGAGGACAGGCCTGCCCCGATCGTCCTCGACGCCGAGGCGTTGCGCTCGATGGCCGCGCTCGGAACATGGTGGACCGGATCGAGTCGACCGGCCGTCCTGACGCCGCATCCAGGCGAGTTTGCACGGCTGCGCGCCGGTGAAGGCGCGGCGGACGACGCCGATGGCGATCTGGGCGGCGATGACGCCGCCCGGGCCGCGGCCGCCAGGGCCGCGGCCGCCCGATGGGGCCACGTCGTCGTGCTCAAGGGCGCCAGGACCGTCATCGCCGATCCCGACGGTCAGATGGCCGTCGCCCCGTTCGAGAATCCGGCTTTGGCGACCGGCGGCACGGGCGACGTGCTGGCGGGTGTCATCGGGGCGATCCTCGCCCAGGGGTTGCCGCCGTTCGTCGCTGCGCGCCTCGGGGTGTACCTCCACGGGATGGCCGGGGACATCGTCCGGGAGCGCCTCGGGGATGCGGGCCTGCTCGCATCCGACCTGTGTGATGCGCTCCCGATCGCGCGCAAGCGCCTGGCGGCAATCGCGGAGCGCGAACGTGGCGGCAAGCGCCTGGGATTCGTGGTCCGGGCCCCGGGCGCGGCGGAACCCTGAGCGTGCCGATCAGGGAGGATCAGGAGGAGCCTGGCGGACTCGGCAATGACGACGCGTCAGTCCTCGAAACACTGCCGAGGAGCGCGTGGATCGAAGTCGACCTCCGGGCCATCCGCCGGAACCTCGCCGCCATTCGGTCCGTCGCTGGCCAGGATGTGCCGGTGCACCCGGTGGTCAAGGCGGACGCCTACGGCCACGGCGCGCTGCCGGTCGCCCGAGAACTCGCTGCTGCCGGCGCGGACGGCTTCTGTGTCGCGACGATCGACGAGGCCCTGGCCCTTCGGGACGGCGGCATCCGCGCCGCGATCCTCGTCCTGTACCCGATTCCCGTCTCCTGGGTCCTCACGGCGGCTACCCGTGGAATCGCGGTTACAGCCGGGGATCCGACGCTTCTCGCTGCTTCGCTTGCCGTCATCGCGACGGGTGCCGGGCGACGCCCGCTCCGGATCCACCTCGAGGTCGAGACCGGCCTCGGACGGGGCGGGTTCCGCGGTGACGCAATCGTCACTGCGGCACGGTCCATCGCCGATCAGCGAGGGGCGCGGCTGGACGGCCTCTGGACGCATCTCCAGGCGCCCGAGGATCGCGCGCTGACGGACCATCAGATCGACGCGTTCGAAGCCGAGGCAACGAACCTGCGGGCCGCCGGCCTGCGCCTTCCGCGCCGCCACGTCCGGGCGAGCGGCTCGCTCCTGAGCGATGACGTCGCGTCGTACGACGGCGTGCGGCCGGGCCTGTCGATCTACGGGCTCGTGCCCGACGAGCTGGCCGGAGGGGAGTTGAATCCCGCGGCGCGGGAACTCGCCCCGGCGCTCTCGCTCCATGCGCGACCGGTCCGTGTCGCCGAACTCGAGGCCGGTTGGGGCATCAGCTATGGGCCGACCTTCCGAACAGGTCGTGCGTCGCGCATCGCGACCCTGCCGATCGGGTATGGCGATGGCTGGTCCCGGGCCCTGTCGAATCGCGCAGAAGCGCTGGTTCGCGGCCATCGGGTCCCACTCGTCGGGAACGTGGCCATGGATGCGGTCATGGCCGACGTCTCGGATGTGCCCGGCCCGCCGATCACCGTTCACGATCGGTTCGTGCTCATCGGATCGCAGGAACGCAACACAATCACGGTCGGCGATGTCGCCCGAGCACGCGGCACGAACACCTGGGAGGTGGTCACGGGCATGGCCCGGCGCCTGCCCCGGGTGTACCATGCCGCGTCCGGGCCGTCCGTGGTCCGCACGCTCGTCTCCCGAGGTACCGGATGACGCGCCTTGAACTCTGGAACGGGGACATCTGCGTCCTCGAAGTGGATGCCATCGTGAACCCAGCCAGCCCCTCGCTCTGGATGTCGACCGGCGTCGGTGGCGCCATCAAGCGCGCCGGTGGCGATGCCATCGAGTACGAGGCCGTCCGGCAGGGCCCGATCGACGTCGGGTCGGCGGTCGCGACCGGCGCCGGGTCGCTGGCCGCCCGGGCGATCATTCACGTGGCCTCCCTGGACCACAACCGACGGACCTCGTCGTGGGCCATCGCGACGGCAGTCCGGAGCGCGATGGCCCGGGCCCGTGAGCTGGGCGTCTCGAGCGTGGCCTTCCCGGCCCTCGGCACCGGCCTTGGCGGCTTCCCCTTGAGCGAAGCCGCGGAGATCACGATCGCCACGATCCGGGACGAAATTGCCGAACCATCCACAATCGAGCACGTGATCCTGGCCCTCCGCGGGGCGGAGGCGTATCGAGCCTTCGCGCAGGCCTTGGCAGCACCCTCGACGGAAGGTGCCCCAGTGCTCATCGACGGTGGAGTCAGTCGATGACCGGCATCGGGCTCGGTGAGCTCCCCGACGATCAGCGTGAAGAGCTCGTGGAGGAGGTGGCGCGCGAGATCCAGCTTCGTGGCCTGACGATCTCGGCCGTGCACTTCCTGCACGCGAGTCGACCGTACCGGCCACTCGGCGCGAACGCCATGTTGTTCTTCGATCCGGTGCTGCGCAGCCTGTTCGGGGGCGAAATGGCCGGCGCGACGGCCATCCTCGCGGACGACGACGGCATCGAGCAGCTCATCGATCGCCTCGAGGAACTCGACGACGAGATCACCTGGGACGCGTGACGGGACGTCCGGCCGCCCGATCCGCGCCCGAGTCTCGCGTCCCGGTAGCATGACGCGGTGACCCGAGCACCGAGATCCCTCGCCATCATCGATACCGGTGGTGCAACCACCTCCGTCGCCCTGGTCGTGCGGATTGACCGGCGATGGCGTCTTCTCGGTTCGATGGCCGGACCCGCCGAGCTCCCGGTTTCCGCGTTGCTCAGCGCCGTCGCGGAGCGTGTTCGAGCAGCCGATGCAGACCTGGCCACGTGGCCCGAGCTCCAGGACGAGGCCCTCGACGCCGTCCCGATCCTCACAGCCCGCAGCCGAGCGCCCGGGTCGGTCCTGGTGCTCGGGGCGTCGCGCCGAACCGTCGGAGATCTCGAGGCCGAGGCGCGCCAGACCGGCTGGCGCGTGGCGACGGCTTCGACCGAGACCCACGATCCTCGCGAGATGACGTCCCTCGGACTCGATCCGACCGTGGACCTCGTCCTCATCGGGATCAGCGATCCGCCCGGTCCGGATGAGCGCGCGGCCCTGGACGACCTGGCCGCCCTCGGCGGCGCCCTGTTGCGCCGGCGATCGGACCTTCGGATCATGACCAGTGAGGCCATCCGAAGTCGACGCGCCTGGGTTGACGCGCTTGGAGACGCGGAGACAGCGTCGGCGCGAGCCATTGATGTGCCTGCGGGGACGGGCCGTCGCGGAGAGCGAGACGCGCTGCGCCGGGCACTGGATCACCTGCGCCAGGATCCGGAAGACGGCCGCGCCGGGATGCGCGCCGTGATCGGCACGCTTGCCGAATTGCTCGACCTTCGGATCGAGTTGCTCGAGGTTGGCTTCGATGGCGGTGTCCGCCTCCAGGCCGAGCCCGGAATCGCCGGAGCCCTGCCGGCGGTTCGCGGCGTCATCACGGCGGCCGGTGCGCTGGTCCCACCGGAGCCTGGCGACGACACGGTCGATGAGGTCCTGGCGTGGACGACCGGTAGCCTGGACCGCCACCGAATGGGCGATCGTCTGCGCGACCTGCGGCGCCGCCCCTGGGTCGACGGCACGGGCGAAGGTGCTCGGCTCCGGATGGCAGCTGCAAGCGCAGCGCTGACGCGCCTCGTCGCGATGACGCCGGAACTCGGCGCCGGTAGCCCGCCGGACCTCACCGTCATTGCCGGCGGCGCCTTCTCCGGTGCGCCTCCCAATGCCATGGCCATGGCCGTGGCCGACACCATCCGCCGGACCGGATCGACCCAGCTGGCCTGGGATCATGCGAGTCTGCTCGGCCCGATCGGGACCATCGAAGATCCGGGCGAGCGTCGGTCACTCCTGGCTGATCTGGTCCATGACGCCCTGGTCCCTATCGGCAGCCTGGTGATTGTCGGTGGTGCGGGCGGACCTCGACCGGGCGGACGCAGGCGCGCGGGCCGCGCGGCGCGCCTGACGCTGACCGTCGCAGACGATACCCAGCGCCGGGACCTCGCTGCTGGCGCGCTGACCTTCGTCGACCTGGCGCCCGGGACGCGGGCGGAGGCACAGCTCGATTTCCACGACGCGATCCGATTCGGTCGCCGGACGAAGCGGGCCACGGTTGGGGTGACCGGCGGGCTCGCGGGCCTGGTCGTTGACCTGCGCGATGTCCCCTTGAACCTTCCCGAGCGGCGCGACCGGCGTCGGTCGCGCCTCGCTGAGTGGGCCGCGCAGGCCTGGCCCCGGGACGACCGATGAACCGCCCGACCGCGCCCGTGGGCCTGGATCTCGTGCGAGCCCGGGCGGTCATGCTCGATTCCGTCGAGGCGTGGTTCACGCTCCAACCGGGCGACCGCCCGGTACCCAGCGAGGGCGAGCCCGTCGTTCGGGGCTCGGCACTCGCGGAGCGCCTGCGAGAAGCTCGGACCGAGGTGGGCGGAGGACCAGGGAGTTCCGAGGGCCAGCCCGGAGCGTGGTGGTCCGGCACGCGGGCGCGGGGCCGAGGCGCGAATCATGCCGTCGAAGGCGAGTTGCTGTTCCGAAGCGGCGGGCAGTGGCGGATCGCGGCCGGTGAGCCCTCCGAGCCGCTCGAAGCACCGTTTGACGGTGTGGTCAGCGAGGTTCGCCCGGGAGCGGGCATTCGCGTTCGAACGGCATTGCGCGGCCTCGCCGGCGCGGATGCCCTGGGTGGGCCGAGCAGCGGCCGCCTGCAGTTCGTGGCGACACGCGATGGGCGCGTCAGGACCTCGGAGATCGATGTCGGAGGCTCCGGTGCGATCCTCGTCGCCGGTTCGGCGATCGATGCCGAATCCATCACCCGAGCTCGGGCCGTGGGCGTGCGCGGGATCATCGTCGCTGCGCTCGGGGTCAAGGAACGGCGCGAGGTCGTGGCGTCCGAGCGACGGGCGCGTGCGGGTGTCCACGGGCTGCCGCCGTTTGCCGTGCTCGTGCTCGACGGCACGATCAGCCGACCCATCGCAACGCCGATCATGGCCGTCCTCGAGGCCATCGAGGGCCGGACCGTGGCGATCGTGTCGGAGCCCGCCAGCCTGGTCTTCGATGACAGCGGCGTCGAATTGCCGACCATCGTGCCGGATCTCGTCCGGGTGATGGCCGGCCCGCTCGCGGGGGTCGAGGGAACCTGGGATAGGCCCGCCGGACCATTCCGGTTCGCCGGCGGCGTGATCGCGGAGGCTGGCTGGGTCCGGTTCGGGAGCCGTGAGCCCGTGGCCGTGCCGCTCGGTGACCTCGAGCGGTTCGTCTGACCGACGGGCGCGAGGGCTCCAATCCGCCGGAGCGGCCCGCGCGCACCCGGAGGTGATTGATCATGGTCGCGTGCCCCGGCCGGGTGGCACCACGCGCGTCGATGGCACGCTTCGGCTACGCTCGATCGATGTCGCAGTCCGCTTCGTCCGCCGCGCCCGGCGTTCGCCTGGCATCGTCCTCGGCGGAGATGACGCTGGCCATCGCCTCCGATCTTGCCGGTGCGGCCAGGCCCGGTGACCTCATCTGCCTGTGGGGTGAGCTTGGGGCCGGCAAGACCGTGGTGGCGAAGGGTTTCGGCGCGGGCCTTGGCGTACAGGACACGATCAACTCGCCGACGTTCGTGCTCATGGCCGAGTACGTGGGCCGGCTCCCGCTCTTCCATCTCGACCTGTATCGCCTGGCCGGCGCGGACGACGCCTATGCCGGCGGGTTGCTCGATGAGCGACAGGCCGCGGGCGTCACGCTGATCGAGTGGCCCGAGCGATTCGGCGACGCGCTCCCGAACGATCGCCTCGACGTGCGGATCGACGGGAGCGGCGACGACCTTCGGCAGATCTCGATCTCGGCGACGACGCCGGGTCTCGCACGCTATGTGACCGCCATCCGGGACGCCGACGCCGCTTCGCCGCCCGGCGGGGCCGTGTGGCCCGCTGACGCCGGCTCCTGATCGTGTCCGGTCGCGCTGCAACGCCATGGCTCCTCGCCATCGATACCGGCACGTCGCGGATCGTCGTTGCGGCGGGGGACCTCGATGGCACGGTGCTAGCGGCCTTCGGCGAACCTGTGGGTTATCGGCACGGCGAGCTCCTGCTGGCGACCGTGGACCAGCTGCTCGCCCGGACCGGGTTGGAACGAGGCGGTCTCAGGGGCATCATCGTCGGCACCGGGCCGGGCGCCTTCACCGGACTTCGCGTGGGTCTCGCCACCGCGAAGACCATGGCCCACGGGCTCGGGATCCCGATCGCGGGGATTGGAACCGGGATGGCGCTGATCCACGCCGCTGCTCGCAACAGGACGGAGCCGATGACACCGGACGCGTCGATCGTGTTGCTCATGCCGGCCGGCCCGCGCGATCGCCTCATCCTCACTTCGGTTGCGCCGCCGCGCACGCTCGTGGATGACGGGGAACTCGATGCGCTCGATCCGGCAATGATCGTGGCGGTCGACCTCGAGGATCGTGCGCCGGCCGATGCGATGGCCCGTGGGGTCGAGGCGCACCGTCGTCTCGGGGAAGCGCTGCTCGCCCTCGGGGCCGAGCGCCTCCGCGCGGGCAGCGTCGATGACCCTGAGCAACTCGTCCCCGCGTACGTGACCCTGCCCCGGGGTGTGAGCGCCGCCGTTGGAGCGATCGAATGGTCGAACGACCTGCGCTGAGGATCCTGATCGAGCCGATGTCGCTGGCCGATGTGCCCGACGTGCATCGGATCGAGCGGGCCTCGTTCAGCGTCCCCTGGCCCGAGGACGCCTACCGCGCCGAACTGACCGGAAATCGGCTCGCGGCGTACCTCGTGGCGCGAGCCGATGCGGCGGTGGTGGGCTATGGCGGCATCTGGATGATGGTCGATGAGGCGCACATCACGACGTTTGCCATCGAACCCGCCTGGCGCCGGCAGCGGCTCGGTGAGTCGCTCCTCGTGGCGCTCCTCGATCTCGCGATCGCGAGGCGGGCGCGCGAGGCGACGCTCGAGGTCCGGTTGTCGAACGTCCCGGCTCGTCGCCTGTACGAGAAATATGGCTTCCGCCCGGTGGGCGTCCGGCCCCGCTACTACTCGGACAACGGCGAGGATGCCCTGATCATGACGACTCCGCCTCTCCAGGGATCGGCGATGCGCGCGCTGCTCGTGGAACGACGAGCCGAGCTCGAGTCCGCGCCCGCGCCGATGGGCCCGAACCACGTGATCGCTCACCTCGACACCGGGGACGTGCCGTCATGAGCGGCCTCCTCCTCCTGGCGATCGAATCATCGTGCGACGAAACGGGCATCGCCCTGGTCGAGGATGGCCGCCGGATTCGTGCCAACGTCGTGGCCAGCCAGGTTGCCATGCACGCCGCCACGGGAGGGATCGTGCCCGAGGTGGCCGCCCGTGCGCACCTCCGCTGGATCCTGCCCGTCCTGGACGAGGCGCTGGCGACGGCCGGGGTGACCGTCCGCGACGTCGATGCCATTGCCGTGACCCACGGGCCCGGCCTGGCGGGCTCCTTGCTGGTCGGCATCAACGTGGCCAAGACCCTGGCCTGGGTGCACGACCGTCCGCTGGTGGGCGTGAACCACCTCGAAGGCCATCTCTATGCGGGCTGGCTGCTCGATCCGGGCCAGGATGATGCTCCCGAGCCTGTATTCCCGCTCGTCGGGCTCGTCGTTTCGGGCGGACACACCTTCCTCGTTGAGATGCGCGACCACCTCGAGTACCGCCTCCTCGGCCAGACGGTTGACGACGCGGCCGGCGAGGCCTTCGACAAGGTGGGCCGCCTGCTCGGCCTTGGGTACCCGGGTGGGCCGGCCATACAGCTGGCGGCCGAACGCGCCCAGCACCACGACGCGGCGTTTCCTCGAGCATGGCTCGGTGACACCTTCGACTTCAGCTTTTCCGGATTGAAGACAGCGGCTCGGCGGATCATCGACGCTGCTCGCGCCGACGAGGGCCTCGCGGCGGATCCGTCGGAACGGTTGCCGGATGCCCGGATCGCCGATCTCGCGTGGGGCTTCCAGGATTCCGTGACGGACGTGCTCGTGGCCAAGACGATTCGTGCTGCCCGGACCGTTGGCGCGCGATCGATCGTGCTCGGTGGGGGCGTCGCGGCCAACGGCGTGCTTCGTGACCGCCTCATCGCGGCGGCCGAGGAGATCCGTGTCCCGGTCCTGGTCCCACGGCCCGGGCTGTGCACCGACAACGGGGCGATGATCGGCGCGGCCGGAGCCCGTCGCTTCGCGGCCGGCGAGCGCGCGAGCCTGGAACTGGATGCGCGGCCGTCGTTGCCGCTGGCCCGGCGGTGAACGTCGACGAACGGGCGTCAGGCCGCACGCCACGATTGGACCCCCTTGCCGTGCGGCGTCTCCTGCGCGACGAGGGCCTGAGGGCCCGGCACTCGCTGTCCCAGAACTTCCTGGCCGACCCCGATGTCCTCGAGGCGATCCTGCTCGAAGCCGACGCCTCGAGCAGGGATCGGATCCTGGAGATCGGCCCTGGGCTCGGCATCCTGACCGAGGCCCTGCTTGCCGCCGGTGCCGCCGTCACGGCGGTCGAGCTCGACTGGCGCCTCGCCGCCCTCGTCCGCAAGCGCCTGAGTGATGCCGTGAACCTCGGCACCGGCGATCCATGGGCCGCCGGAGCACTCCGCCTGATCGAGGGTGACGCGCTGGACCAGGACCTGCCGAACCTCGTGAACTCTCCGTTCCGGGTCGTGGCGAACCTGCCGTACCACATCACCAGCCCGATCCTGCATCGCCTGCTCGACGCCGGACCTCGGCCGGCGCGGCTCGTCCTGATGGTCCAGTGGGAAGTCGCTGAGCGGATCGCCGCACCCCCGGGCCGGATGAGCTACCTGTCCGTCTTCGTCCAGTACCACGCTGCGGTGCGCATCGCCCGCCGCGTGCCGGCCGACGCGTTCGAGCCGGCACCGAGCGTCGCATCAGCGGTGATCGTGCTTGAACCATATGATCACGTCGGCAGCCGGTTCGCGTCCGTCACGGATGAGGATTCGCTCTGGGCGCTCGTCCAGGCCGGGTTCCGAGAGCGCCGGAAGATGGTCCGGAACGTCCTGGGCCGGCAACTGCGCGTGGGGCAGGCTCGGGTCGATGCCGCGCTCGCCGCGGTCGGCATCACCGGGGACCGGCGGCCGCAGACCCTGAGCGTGGACGAGTGGGTCGCCCTGTATGCCTGGTTCGAGTCCAACCGTGCCTGAGTCGCCGAACCCTGTCGACCGTGCCCTCTCGCCGGTGGTCCGGGTGGCTCCCGCCAAGGTGAACCTGACGCTCGCCGTCACCGGCCGGACCGCGGCTGGATTCCACACGCTTCACACCGTCATGGTCCCGCTGGGGCTGGCCGACCGCCTGAGCATTGCCCGGGCCCACGGTCCCACCGACACCCTGGCCGTCGCCGGTCTGGATTCGGGGCCGGACGAGGGCAACCTTGTCCTGAGGGCCATTGCCGCAGTCAGGGCGGCGCTTCGCGATCAGGTCGACGCGTGGCCGGTCGCGGCGCGCCTCCACAAGGTCATCCCGGTCGCGGCCGGTCTTGGTGGCGGCAGCAGCGACGCCGCGGCCACGTTGGATGCCGTCTTCGTGGCGTGGGGCGCAGATGTCGCGGTCGACGCCCCGGTCCTGGCTGGATTTCGTGCGGAACTCGCGGCGCGCCTCGGCTCTGATGTTCCGTTCTTCCTCGTCCACGGCCCGGCGATGGTCACGGGCCGTGGGGAGGTCGTCGATCCGTTGCCGGGGTTGCGCGGGTCTGCGCCCGGCCTGCTTCTCGTCACGCCCCGGATCGCCGCACCGACCCCCGCCGTCTTTCGGGCCTTCGACGAGGACCCGGAGGCCCGGCCACGCGACGCGGGCAGCACCCGGCTCGCGTCCGAGCACCTGGCCGGGGAGTGGCGCGCCGGCATGCGCGCCGATGCCCTCGTGATCCGCGCCGGCGTGCTGGCGAGTGCCAATGACCTGGCCGCTGCCGCTGATGTCGTCGTTCCCGGTCTTCGCTCACTGCGGCGGTCACTTGTTCGCCGACTGGCCCGCCCGGTCGGCCTGTCTGGCTCGGGCCCCACCCTGTGGGTCCTCTATGCTTCGAGGGACGAGGCTCGTTCCGCTGCTGAGGCGGTCTTCGCCGGCGTCGCGGATGGCTCGATCGTCGCCCCCGGGGCCGACGAACCGTCCATCATTGCCACCGAGCTGGCAACCGCCGTTGGCGACCAGCCTGGGGAGGAACCACCCGCATGAATCGACAGGCCATCACGACATCAGGAGCTCCAGCCGCGCTCGGGCCGTACAGCCAGGCCATCGTCAGCGGTGATCTCGTGTTCTGCGCGGGCCAGCTCGGGCTCGACCCGGTTACCGGCGAACTCGCCGTCGGCATCGAGGCCCAGGCCGACCGTGCCCTCCGCAATGTCTCGGCCGTGCTCGACGCTGCGGGGTGCTCATTCGCCGATGTCGTCAAGACGACGATCTTCCTCGCCGACATCAACGACTTCGCGGCGGTCAATGCCATCTACGCCACGTTCATCGTCGATCCGGCGCCCGCCCGGTCGACCTTCGCCGTGGGCTCGCTGCCGAAGGGCGGTCTGATCGAGATCGAGGTCACTGCCCGGCGGAATGGCTGACCGATCCGTGGACTCGACGCGCCCGCCCCGCGCTCCCGTCGATTGACATGCCGGACGAGCCGCCCATACCCTACCGGAACCTTCCGATGACGCCACCAACAACTGCATCAACCGGGCGCACTGCCGCCGTCATCCTGGCGGCCGGGCTCGGAACGCGAATGCACTCGAGGATCTCGAAGGTCCTTCACCCTCTGTGCGGTCGGCCGATGCTTGCCTATGTCATCGATGCCTGGGCAGCCGTCGTCGACGACGCCGCCGGGTCGCCACCGATCGTCGTCTACTCGCCGGCGACCGCCGCGCTGCGCGAGGCCGGATTGCCCGGCACCCCGGTCTATGCGTTACAGGATGAGCCGCGCGGGACCGCGGATGCGGTGCGTGCCGGGCTCAGGGCCGTTCCGGCCGAGGCAACCGAGGTACTCGTGCTGTCCGGGGACGTCCCGCTGGTGATGAGCCAGCATCTCCTGGCGGTCCTCGAGCAGCGGCGGATGGACGATGCCGCGATCGCCCTGGCGAGCGTATACGCGGCGGACCCCGGCCATCTCGGGCGGGTCGTTCGGAGCGAGTTCGGGAGCGTCGAGCGGATTGCCGAGGCCCGCGAAGCCTCGGCCGAAGAGCTGGATTCGAACGAGATCAACGCGGGCTGCTACGCCTTCGACGCGTCCTGGCTCCGTCGACGAATCGATACCGTCGAACCGTCGGGGACGACCGGTGAGTTGTACCTGACCGAACTGGTGCGTCTCGCTCGAGAAGATGGACGAATCGTCAGCGCCGTCGGGTTCGACGATGACGGGACGTTCGACGGCATCAACGATCGTGCGCAGCTGGCGCAAGCGGAGTGGGCCCTTCGGGTGCGGATGAACGAGGCCCACATGCGCGCGGGTGTCACGATGCGCGACCCGTCGACGGTGTACCTCGACTGGAGCGTCGAGTTCGACGTCGATGTCGTCCTCGAGCCGAATGTCATCCTGACGGGTCGGACATCGGTCGGTGCGGGCAGCACGATTGGTCCCGGAACAACGATCGTCGATTCGACGATCGGGGCGGACTGTCGTGTCTGGGCCAGCGTCGTCGAGGGTTCGGTCGTCGAGGACGAGGCCAGGATCGGTCCGTACAGCCACCTTCGGGCAGGTACCCACGTGGGCCCGGGCGCCGAGGTCGGCAACTTCGCGGAGCTCAAGAACACGCGCCTCGGCGCCCGCGTGAAGCAGCACCACGTCAGCTACCTCGGCGACGCGGAACTGGGTGACCGGACCAACGTCGGTGCCGGCACGATTACCGCCAACTGGGACGGCCGGACCAAGAACCGGACGACGATCGGCAAGGACGCGTTCCTTGGGGTCGACACCATGCTGGTCGCGCCGGTCGAGATCGGCGATGGCGCGAAGACCGGGGCCGGAGCGGTCGTCACGAAATCCGTGCCAGCCGGCAGGCTCGCGGTCGGCGTGCCTGCCCGGATCCGGGAGCCGCGGGTCACCCCGTCCGAGGTCAACGAGCCCGAATGAGCAGCCCGTTCCCGGAGATCCTGGTCCTGATCGGGCTCACCCTCCTCGAGGGGTTCTTCGTCGCGGCTGAGATCGCCCTCGTGTCGGTCCGTCGAAGCCGGGTCGATCAGCTCGTGGACGAGGGAAATCGTGGTGCCCGGCGAGTCCGCCGACTCCTCGACGATCCGGGGCGGTTCCTTGCCATTTCCCAGCTCGGCCTGACGGTCATCGGGTTCTTCGCCTCGGCGTACGCGGCGCTGAGCCTCGTGGATGGTCTCCAGCGCGTGCTCGAGGGGGCATCGGTTCCCGAGGACACGGCGGCGATCGTGGCCCTGATCACGGTGACCGTCATCCTGGCGCTGTTCACGATCGTGTTCGCTGAACTGGTCCCCAAGACGCTCGCCCTGGCCAACCCTGAGCGCTATGCCCTGGCCCTCTCGCGCCCGATCGATTTCCTTGCCCGCGTCCTCGGTCCGGTCGTCGTGATGCTGACCTGGCTGACGCGCACGATCACACGCATCCTCGGGTCCGAAGTCTCGTCCGAGGCAGCCATCACGGCCGAGGAACTGCGGCTCATCGTGGAGCGCGGCGGCGAGCAGGGGATCCTCGAGGCCGAAGAGGAGCAGATGATCAATGCGGTCATCGAGCTCGGCGGTCGGCGGGTCCACGAGGTCATGGTCCCGCGCGTCTCGATCGTGGGCATTCGAGCCGATGCAACCTTCGAGGAAGCGATCGATATCGTCATCGAGGAGGGTCACTCCCGGATCCCCGCGTACGAGAATTCGCTCGACGAGGTGGTTGGCATCGTGTACGCCAAGGACCTGCTGCCGTACCTGAAGTCCGATGCGGCCCCGCGGCCGGCGCTCCGGAAGCTGCTCCGTCCACCGGTCCTGGTGCCGGAATCGATGACGATCGATGACCTGCTGCACGAACTCCAGCGCCGCAAGGTCCACATCGCGATCGTGCTCGACGAATACGGTGGTACGGCCGGAATCGTGACGATCGAAGACCTGCTCGAAGAAATCGTGGGTGAGATTCAGGACGAATACGACGTCGAGGAACCGATGGTCGTCCGCCTGTCCGAGAACGAGGCGCGGTTCGACGGCCGGGCCGACGTCGACGAACTCCGCGAGACGTTCGACATCCAGCTCGATCTCGAGGACGAAGAGGAATACGACACGATCGGTGGCCTGCTGTACCACCGGATGAGTGGCGTTCCATCACCCGGTGACACGATCGAGGTCGATGGACTGCGTCTGACGGTCGAGACCACGGATGGACGCCGCGTCGGCAAGGTGCTCGTGGTGCGGCATGGGTCTGGCCGCGACGATGGCCCGGATGCGGACGACCGTTAGGCGGCGATCACCCGAACGACGATTTCCTGGAGCCGAGCTCGTGCCTCGGGAAGCACCACGCCCGCCGCATCGAGCTCGGCGAGCCCGCGGTCCCGATGCGAGCGGGCCTGCTCACGGGTGTACTCATGCGCCCCGCTCCGCTCGAGGATGTCGATGATCTCCTGGACCGAAGCGGCGGTCGCCTCGTGATCCCGGTAGAGCTCCATGAGGCGCGTTCGATCGGGGCCGGACGCGTGCTCCAGCGCATAGATCACGGGCAGGGTCTTCTTGCGCCGGGCCACGTCGGTGGGCTCTTTTCCGGTGGCTCGCTCTTCCCCCCAGATTCCGAGCAGGTCATCGTTCAGCTGGAAGGCCAGTCCGAGATCCCAGCCGAAGGCCCGGTAATGGCCGATAACGTCCTCGTCGTCGGTCGCCAGGAGCGCGCCTGCTTCGATCGATGCCGCGATGAGCGCCGCGGTCTTGCGCCCGATCATGTCGAAATAGAGCTCCACGGACATGACGCTGTCGGCTTCGCTGGTGGCGATGTCGATATATTGACCCTCGCACAGCGCGACGCAGGTTTCGTCATACAGGCGCATGAGGCGCAGGACCTTGTGGTCACTGAAGCCAAGGTCCGTGAGGCGATGCAGCGCAACCCGGCTCAGGCTGAACAGCATGTCGCCGGTATTGATCGCCTGTGGAATGCCGTGCAGGCTCCAGAGCGTGGGCCGATGGCGCCGCTCGCTGTCGCCATCCTCGATATCGTCGTGGACCAGGCTGAAGTTGTGCCCGAGCTCGACGGCGGCAGCGCCAGGAAGGGCCGCCCGATGATCGCCGGTGATCGAGGCGTACGCGAGCAGGCCCAGGAGCGGCCGCATGCGCTTGCCGGAGACCCCGGCCGGCCCATCGAGACCAAGGTGATATCGACACTGTTCGTAGACGCCCATGGTCGACGGGTCGCGGTCCCGAACGAGGCGAAGGATCTCCTCCTCGGTGTCCGCGATCATCTGACCGAGATCGAGCTCGTGGGCAGCGGTCGACATCAGATCCGCAGTGTAGCCCGGGCCGAACAAACGTGCGCTGTGTGAGTAGCCTGTTGCCGCGGCAAGCAGCCAGGCGCCCCGGACCACGGCCGACTGCCACGCTTGATGAGTGATACCTTCCGGTGGTGCCGGCTCCTCGTCGCTATGCAACGGATGCGATCGTCCTGTCGCGCTTCGATTACGGCGAAGCGGACCGGATCCTCACGCTCCTGACCCCGGGCTCGGGCAAGATCAAGGCGATCGCCAAGGGGATCCGCCGCCAGAACTCCCGAATTGGCGGGAGCCTGGAGCCGTTCGCCGAACTACGCCTGGCACTGGCCCATGGTCGGACGTTCGACGTGGTGACCCAGGTCGAGGTCATCCATCCCTGGCTCAACCTTCGAGACAACCTGATCTCCTTCGGTACTGCCTCATACATGGCCGAGATGGCCGAGCGGACGCAGGAGGAGCGTCATGTCGCGGAATCGGTCTACATCCTGCTGAAGCGGGGCTACGAACTCCTCGACGGCGGGATGATCCCCGCGCGCGTCGCCCGCTGGTTCGAGGTCCATCTGGCCGACGAACTCGGCGTTCGCCCGGAGGTGGACCGGTGCGTGGAATGCGGACGGCTTCTCGACGCCGACGAGCACTATCGCTGGGTCCCGCCGCTCGGAGGCGTGCTCTGCCAGCGCTGCCCGGGCCCACCCCACAACGTGGCGGGGCTGACGCTCGAGGCGCTCAAGTTGCTCAAGGCCTACCAGCGCATGGATGTCGAGGCGCTCGCTGCGCTCCGGGTGAGGCCGGAGATCGAGCTCGAGGTCGAGAGCGCGATGCGGTCATTCCTCGCCTACACCCTGGATCGGCAGCCCCGGTCCCTTGCCTTCCTGGACGAAGTGCGTGCCCATGAGCGGGCTGCGGCCGCGATCCGCTGATGGCGACGACGTTTGATCCCGATGACACATGGGGCGCCTACGCGCTCGAGCGACTCAGGACCGAGAGGATCGCCTGGCTGACCACCGTGACGCCGAGCGGCCAACCGCAGACAATGCCGATCTGGTTCCTGTGGGTCGACGGGGAAGTCCTGGTCTACGGCGACCACCGCGCGCGCCGGAACGCCAACATCGAGGCCAACCAACGCGTGTCATTTCACCTTCCGGCGAACAAGTCCGGCGGCGACATCCTGGTGATCGAGGGAGACGCCCGGATCGACCCCGACCTTCCATTGCCGCCCGACAATCCTGCCTACCTGGAGAAGTACGGCGAGTGGATCGATACCTATGTCGGCGGCGCGGTGCGCATGGCGCAGACCTACAGCATGCAGATTCGGATCAAGCCAACCCGCGTTCTCGGGTATGCGGGGTAGGAAAGCACAGGGCACGACCCCCGCTCGCCGATGAACCGTCTGCTAGGATCGAACGACTGACACCACTCCCGCGACCGTCCATGCCAAGGCCGGCTGCCCCAAGGAGATTCTCGTGACCAAACTCCCCGTTTCCGACCCGCATGAGGTCACGGCCGCGGTGCCGGACCTCGACACGATCGTCAGCCTGTCCAAACGGCGTGGCTTCGTGTTCCCCAGCTCCGAGATCTATGGCGGGATCAACGCCGTGTGGGACTACGGCCCGCTCGGGGTGGAGCTGAAGAACAACGTCAAGCGTGCCTGGTGGAAGGCGATGGTCCAGGAGCGCAACGACATCGTCGGTCTCGACGCCGGGATCCTGATGCATCCCCAGGTCTGGGTCACGTCGGGCCACGTGGGCTCCTTCAGTGACCCGCTCGTGGAATGCGCGACCTGCCGGCGGCGCTACCGCCTTGACGAGCTCGCGGGAGCCGAGGCCTTCACCGTCACGGATCTCACGGACCCGACCGTCATCGACCGCTACAAGCTCGTCTGCCCGAATGACGGCGGGCCGCTCTCAGCCCCGCGTCGGTTCAACCTCATGTTCCAGACCTACATGGGGCCGGTCCATGACGACGCGTCGGTCGTCTACTTCAGGCCCGAGACCGCCCAGGGCAGCTACGTCAACTTCAAGAACGTCCAGCAGAGCTCGCGCAAGAAGATTCCGTTCGGGATCGCCCAGATCGGCAAGAGCTTCCGGAACGAGATCAGCCCGGGCAACTTCGTCTTCCGGATGCGCGAGTTCGAGCAGATGGAGATGCAGTACTTCGTGCGTCCGGGCGAGGCCGCTGCAGCGGCCTTCGAGGAGTGGCTCCCGCGCCGCAAGGCGTGGTACGAGCAGTACGGCGTAGCACCCGAACGGCTCCGCCTGCGCGAGCATGCCCCGGACGAGCTGGCCCACTACGCGAAGAAGGCCGTGGATGTCGAGTATCGCTTCCCGTTCGGCTGGAAGGAACTCGAGGGCGTCCACAACCGGGGCGACTTCGACCTGTCGCGCCACGCCGAGGCCTCGGGCGAGAACCTCGAGTACTTCGACCCCGCGACCGAGGAGCACTTCATCCCGTGGGTGGTCGAGACGGCGGCCGGTGCGGATCGGGCCGCGTTCACGTTCCTGATCGACGCGTACCGGGAAGAAGAAGTCCGGGGCGAGCGGCGCGTGTCACTCGCGCTCCATCCGGACCTGGCGCCGTACAAGGTCGCCGTGCTGCCGCTGCTCAAGAAGCGGCCCGAGATCGTGGAGCTGTGCCACCGCATCCTGGCCGACCTTAAGCGGGACATGATGGCCGTCTATGACGACACGGCCGCGATCGGCAAGCTCTACCGACGCCAGGACGAGATCGGGACGCCCTGGTGCGTCACGGTCGACGTCGACTCGCTGGAGGATCTGGCCGTGACGGTGCGCGATCGCGACACGATGACCCAGGATCGCATCCCCGTCGAAGGTCTCAAGCGAGCGATTCTCGACCGCATGGACGCTGCCCGCCCTTAGTTGATCAGGCGGTCAACGGTGATTCACCGTGTGGTGAGGTCGCTCCCCGTCGTGGGCTTCGTGCCTGATGCGATCACGACGACTTCCCGGCCATGCATCAGTGGTTGCCGTTCCTCGGAATAGTCCTCACATCGCTGCTGCAAGGGCTCCCAGATTCGTCGAGAGATCTCGGATCTGGCCAAGAAGTCGACGAGCCGTGTCTGAAACGTCGTGTTTTCGTTGAATAGGTCCATGATGCAATAGCGGCCCCCGCCTGCCAGCATGTCAAAGGAACGCTCGAAGGCCTGTTGCCAGGCTGGAAAGACAGACAATCCGAGTGTGCAGAGAATCCGATCGACTCGAGTGGTACGCCCGGTCAGAGCATCCAGATCCCCGGGACCGAGTTGGCGGACATCCTTCTGCAGGAGATGAACGTTCGCCCACCCGTGACGCTCGACCGCCTTCCTGGCACGCTCGAGCATCCTGATTGAAAGATCGATACCGATCAAGGTCCCGTCGTTGCCAATGGCGTCCATGATCAGCTCGAAATTGAGACCTGAGCCACATCCCAGATCCACGACCGTGAGCCCCGGTTGGAGGCGGAGGGAATGAACTGCCTTCCTGCGGTAGGGGAGGTACACGCCGCGGACCGCGCGATCGTAACCGGGAGCGACAAGGTCATACCAATTCATGAATCACCACTTTCTGCGGAGGCTAGGCTGGAAGAGGAACCGCTTCCGTGCCTTGCATGGCACGGTGATCCGGGTTGGCCCGTGGCTACCGATCGCCGACTGCGGCTCCGCCGCGCGGTTCCTTGCCTTTGGGCCAGTACAGCTCGGTCTTGACCTGGTCATCGGGGAACCCACGACCCAGGAGGGTCTGCTCGGCCGACAGGATCATGTCGGGATTGCCGCAGATGTAGGCGATCGCGTTGGCCGGGGTCAGCTCGCGCTCGTCGCAGACGGGTCCAACAATGCTCTCCACGCGCCCCCACCGACCGGTCCAGCCCTCGTTCTCGGGCGCCGCCCTCCGGGACACCGTCGGGACGTACGTCACCGGGTAGGTGCCCTCTTCGGCCCATCCCTCGACGAGCGAGCGATATCCAAGTTCGTGCTGATAGGACACCCCGTTGAGGAACACCGCTCGACGCGGACGCCCCTCACGGGCCAGCCGCCGCATCATCGAGACGAATGGCGCGTTGCCCGTGCCGGACGAGATGAACAGGTGCGTCCGATCGTCGTCGGGGAGCAGGGTGAATTTGCCCTTCGGCCCGATCATCCGCATCCGATGGCCGAGTGGCAACTGCCAGAGCAGGGGCGTGAATTGGCCACCATTCACCAGGCGGATATAGAGTTCGTACCCTGCGGACTCGGCTACACCGGGGTCGGATGCCACCGAATAGGGCCGCTGGACCAATCGCCCGTCGGCCATGACGCCGATGGTCATGTACTGGCCGGATTCGAACGGCACGGCTGGTCCGTCGAACTTGACCGTGATATAGGCAAGCGAGTCCGTCTCGTCGGAGCGAGCGACCAGCGTCGCGTTGTAGCGCTCGTCGTCGGGAGCGATCACGCGGAGATCAGGTGCGGTCATCGGCGTCGCGGTTCCTCGGCTTGGTGGCTGTCCCGTCGATGGTACCCGGCGGTTCCCGGGGGTGGATGGGCCGAACGCACCGTGAGCCCGGGCCAGGCCGCCCTTCGCAGAACGGCAACCGGACCGTACCGCAGGCGGCACCTCCGAGCGCAAACGCCTCCGAAGGTACAATCCTCGGGTACACCGAACGACCCCAGCGGCGATGCCGCCGTACGTGCCCATGCCGAAGGAGCCCGCTCGCCATGACCACCGCAGCCCGGACCGACCGCGCCCATCGCGCCGCCAAGCGCTACATCTTCGCCTGGGGGGACGGCGCCGCCGAGGGCGATGCGAGCATGCGCGATCTGCTGGGGGGCAAGGGCGCAGGGCTTGCCGAGATGACCAGCGCCGGTCTCCCGGTCCCGCCCGGATTCACCATCACCACGGAGGCCTGCAACGACTACTTCGCGGCCGGCGAGCAACTGCCCGCCGGTCTGTGGGACGACGTGCTGGCCGCCGTCCGCGAGGTCGAGGCGCGCACCGGCAAGGGCTTTGGGGACGCCGGGAACCCGCTTCTCGTATCCGTCCGGTCCGGGGCCAGGTTCTCGATGCCGGGGATGATGGACACGGTCCTCAACCTGGGCCTGAGCGAGGCGACGCTCCAGGGCCTCGTCGCGCTGACCGGCAACGAGCGGTTCGGATGGGATGCATATCGCCGGTTCATCCAGATGTTCGGACGGATCGTCCTGGACGTTCCCGGCGAGCGCTTTGATCATGCGCTCGACGCCAGGAAGCGCGAGCGAGGCGTCAGCCAGGACACGGACCTGACCGCGGCCGACCTGCGCGACGTGGCCACGGAATACAAGTCGATTGTGCGCGAGGTCGCCGGACGGGACTTTCCCGAGGACGCCAATGAGCAGCTGGATCTGTCCATCAAGGCCGTCTTCGCCTCGTGGTTCGGCAAGCGGGCTCGCGACTACCGCGAGTACAACAAGATCGCCCACGACCTCGGAACGGCCGTCAACGTCGTCACCATGGTCTTCGGCAACATGGGTGACGATTCCGGGACCGGCGTCGCCTTCACCAGGGACCCGAACACCGGAGCGAAGGCGCTCTACGGCGAGTACCTGACCAACGCCCAGGGCGAAGACGTCGTGGCCGGGATCCGGACGCCCCAGCCCATCGCCCAGATGCGCGAGGTGATGCCAGCCGTCTACGACGAGTTCCAGCAGATCGCGGCTCGGCTGGAGCGGCACTACCGCGACGTGCAGGATCTCGAGTTCACGATCGAGCGCGGTCGTCTCTACATGCTCCAGACCCGTTCGGCCAAGCGCACCGCGGCCGCGGCCGTCCAGATTGCCGTCGACATGGTCGCGGAAGGGATCATCAGCGAAGAGGAGGCGATCGGTCGGATCGAGCCGACCATGGTCGACCAGCTCCTGCGCGACCAGTTCGACCCGCGCGCGCGCTCTGGCGCCACGAGGATCGTCAAGGGCCTGAACGCATCGCCCGGCGCGGCCGTCGGACGGGCGGTCTTCGACGCCGACGTTGCCGTCGAATGGGTCAACCGAGGCGAAAAGGTGATCCTCGTCCGGATCGAAACCTCGCCTGACGACTTTCACGGGATGGCCGTGGCCGAAGGCATCATCACCGCTCGGGGTGGCGCTACCTCACATGCGGCGGTCGTCGCACGCCAGATCGGGAAGCCCTGTGTCGCCGGTTCGGCGGATCTCGTGATCGACTACGGATTGAAGGCCGCGCATTGCGCGGTCACGGGCACCGACTTCAAGGAAGGGGACTGGGTCAGCCTCGACGGCACCACCGGCGACCTGTTCCTCGGCGCGCTGCCGACCATCTCCGCCCGTTTCGAGGACCAGCCTGAGCTCCAGGCCATTCTCGGTTGGGCCGACAGGCTCCGGCGAATGGAGGTCTGGACCAACGCGGACAAGCCGGAGGAAGCGGCCCAGGCCCGGCGCTACGGGGCCCAGGGCATCGGCCTTTGCCGGACCGAGCACATGTTCCGCGAGGGCGATCGCCTCGAGATCGTGCGGGGCGCCATCCTCGTCGCCATGCGGGCAACGCGCGCGAAGGCCAAGGTGGCCGCGGGTGAGGCGCTGACCGCGGACGAGAAGGAGGTCGTCGCGACCTTCGACACGGCGATGGCCAAGCTCGAGGTCCTCCAGCAGGGCGACTTCGAGGGCATCTTCGAGGCCATGGATGGCCTGCCGGTCGTCATCCGCCTCATCGACCCACCGCTCCACGAGTTCCTGCCGAACCTGGAGGAGCAGCTGGTCAAGGTGACGAAGGCCGGCGATTCCGCTTCGGAGGAGGACAAGGAACTCCTGGCCACGATCAAGTCACTCCACGAGCAGAACCCCATGCTCGGGCTCCGCGGCTGCCGTCTCGGACTGATGATCCCGGACTTCGTGAAGGTCCAGACCCGCGCCATCCTCAATGCGGAGATCGCTCGAAAGAAGGCGGGCGGCAACCCGATTGCCAAGATCATGATCCCGCTCGTCGGCCACGTGAACGAGCTGGCCCGGACGCGCGAGCTGCTGGAGGCCGAGGCGAAGGCCGTCGAATCGAAGGCGGGTGTCGAAGTCGAATACAAGTTCGGGACGATGATCGAAGTCCCGCGCGGGGCCCTGACGGCCGACGAGATCGCGACCCAGGCCGATTTCTTCAGCTTCGGCACGAACGACCTGACCCAGATGACCTTCGGCTACAGCCGCGACGATGCCGAGGGCGGCTTCCTGCTCAAGTACGTCGAGGACAAGATCCTTCCGTTCAACCCGTTCCAGACGCTCGACGACGCGGTGGCGGGGCTGATGAAGATCGCCGTTGACAAGGGTCGGGCCACCAAGCCGGGCCTCGAGCTCGGGATCTGCGGCGAGCACGGGGGCGACCCGGCCTCGATCGCCAAGTGCGAACGTATCGGCCTCGACTACGTCTCCTGCTCACCGTTCCGCGTGCCCGTGGCGCGCCTGGCGGCCGCCCAGGCATCGCTCGCTGCGGTCGAACGCGACAAGTAGCCGGTCGCCGGCGAGCGCCGTGACGCCTCCGGACGGAGCCCGGGCCCGTGTCATGGGTAGCCGTCACCACGTCGTGATCGTCGGTGGCGGGTTCGGCGGCCTGTACGCCGCCCGTGCCCTGGGTCGCGACCGCCGAGTCACCGTAACGCTCGTCGATCGGCGCAACTTCCACCTGTTCCAGCCCCTGTTGTACCAGGTGGCAACGGGCGCCCTGTCGCCCGGTGAGATCGCCCAGCCGTTGCGGTCGATCCTGCGGAAGAACCCCAACACGACGGTCCTGCTCGGCGAGGCCAAGGGCATCGACCCGGCCCGCCATGAGGTCCTCATGGCCGACGGCGGCCCGATCGCGTACGACACGCTGATCGTCGCCTCGGGAGCACGGCACACCTATTTCGGCAATGACGCCTGGGCTCCTCTTGCGCCCGGGCTCAAATCGATCGACGACGCGACCGAGATCCGGCGACGGATCCTGATCGCGTTCGAGGCGGCCGAGCGGGAGGCGGATCCGGAACGTCGGCGGAGCTGGATGGAGTTCGTCATCGTCGGCGGCGGCCCGACGGGCGTCGAGCTCGCCGGGGCGCTGGGCGAGATCGCCAACGACACCCTCCGGAAGGACTTTCGATCGATCGATTCCAGGGACGCCAGGATCACGCTGGTCGAGGCCCTCGATCGGATCCTGCCGACGTACCCACCGGATCGGTCCGCGTCGGCCCAGCGGCAACTGGAGCGTCTCGGCGTCACCGTCCGGACCGGGACGAAGGTCGTCGAGATCGCGGAGGGTCGCGTCGCGGTCGAGTCGGGCGCGGGTCGCGAGACCATTCCCGCCCGGACCGTGCTATGGGCTGCGGGGGTCCTGGCGTCCTCGTTCGCTCGCTCGGTCGGAACGACGCTCGGTGCGGAGATGGATCGAGCCGGCCGGATCATCGTCGGACCCGACCTGACGGTGGTGGATCACCCGGAGGTCTTCGTGATCGGCGACGCGGCGGTCCAGCCCTGGAAGGAAGGTCGACCGGTGCCTGGCGTGGCCCAGGGCGGGATCCAGGGCGGCAAGTACGCCGCCGGCGCCATCCGCCGCCGGCTCGATGGCGCGCCGGCCATGCCCTTCCGCTACTCGGACCGCGGTGACGTCGCGGTCATCGGCCGGCTGTCGGGCGTCACCAACATCGGCTGGCTCGGACCACTGGGTCGACAGGGCGGTTTCGTCGCCTGGCTCCTGTGGCTGGGCATTCATATCGTGTACCTGATCGGGTTCGCCAATCGGATCGT
>JANMPD010000014.1:0-7598 GCA_031369685.1 Chloroflexota bacterium
GTGGGATGGCGCGCTGGCTCAACTCGACGACTTCGGCGCTCGAATGGCCGATACCTCGTACAGCGGCCTTTTCGTTGGCTTCGCCGTTCTGTTCCGGGTGGCCCGGGGCCTGCCCATTGACGCCGCACTCGTCGAGCTCGATGAGGGCGCCTCGCGGGTGTCGGATCCCCGGAATGTCGCGTTTCCTCCGTTCGCCCGGGCCGACATCGCCCTGCTGGAGGGCGACTACCGCGCCGCCCATGAGGGGTTCCTCGCCGCGGCCGATGCTTTTTTGCCGACGGTGAGCGAGTTCTGCCTCGTCCCGGCCGTTCGAGCGGCCCTCTGGCTGGGGGATCCTGAACGGGCACGCGCTGCGGCCGATCGAATGGACGCCGATCCCTCGCCCGGACGCGCCGCCACTGCCAACGGCGTCGCGGCACGGGCCGGAATCGCCGCCCTCGAAGGTCACCAGACGGACGCGATCCAGGGCTTTCTCGATGCATTGCGGGGGTTCCCAGAAGTGGGCTACGAGTTCGAGGTCGCGCGCGTCGCGCTCGATTTCGTCCTGCTCCTGGGACCGGACATCCCCGAGGCACGATTGGCCGGTGAGCAGGCTCGCACGATCTTCCAGCGCCTCGGAGCGAAGCCCTACCTCGAACGCCTGGATGCCGCTATGGCACGCGCTACGCCGTCGGAGTCCGAATCGACCGCAGAGTCTGTCGATTCCGCGACCGCCGTCCGCCCGTAACGGCAGGATCGGGCGGCTACCTCTCCATCGCCCGGCGGATCTCGACGCCGAGCGCTCATACGCTTCGTCGATCGCGCCCGCGGATCAATTCCACGCTCGCCCGCTCGACCCCACGCGATCTCGCGGCGTGTACGCTCATCTGAGCAATACGAGTGTGACCCGTTGCCCACGACAGCCAGGAGGACCGGTCGATGAACATGATGCGCATGGACTATGCCGAGTTTCGGATCACGCACCGCCACGCCGACGGCTCATGGGGCGACCTGGCGCCCGTGCAAACCCCC
This sequence comes from Chloroflexota bacterium, assembly GCA_031369685.1. Classification (GTDB taxonomy): domain Bacteria; phylum Chloroflexota; class Limnocylindria; order Limnocylindrales; family CSP1-4; genus UBA5189. Next base: position 1,012 of record JANMPD010000014.1, read on the forward strand.
GACCAGCGTGAGCCCAGCCCTGATCACGACGTCGCCGCCCATGACCCCGAGCGACAGTGGTCGGTCGGGCGCCTGTTCCGGTGCACGAGTTGCGAGCAGCAGGTCACCCTGGGTCCCGGCTGAGACGTCCCCGGCGACCGGTCCGAGCTGAAGCCTGCCTCGGAGCGACTGGTAGGCCTCAGCCTCCTGGGATACAGCCGGAGCGGATCAGATTGACGACCTGAGCGGTGAGTTCCGGTGAAGGCCGTGGCGGTACTCTTCGCGCGGAGGTGACAAGATGCCGCGACGGAGCCCCACGATCGCCGAGGCAGCACTCACATTGATCCGGGAGCGTGGCCCACAGCTGCTCGATGCATTGGTGCCCGAACTCGTGGCCGCGAGCCGCACCAGCGCGAGGGATCCCCGACGCGCCGTCAGTTCCGCGATCGGGAGCAGCCCCGAGTTCGTCCGCGCGTGGGATGACCGCTGGTGCTCGATCGTTGATCAACTCGACGGTGCCATGTTCACGACCCCCATGACGACCCTCGAGCGTCAGGACGGGATCGTCCTCGTGCGTGACCATCTCGCCCTGGTCGAACGGCTGGCTGTGCGGTCGCGCCCGTTGGTGGGAGGCGGCGACGTGCACCTCGACTTGTTCGGAGACTTCTTCGAGCTGCCGTGGCCGAACGACGATCTCGAGAACAGCGACATGCGTCAGGTCCTCGGTCCGGATCTGGCGGACGACCTGCTCGGCTTTGTTCGCGAGCTGGGGCTGCCGGCGACCGCGGACGAACAGGAGACGTTACGAGACCTTCTCTGGGAGATGCGGTCGGAGTGGGTCCTCGATGGGCCGCCCGGATGGCTGCCACACTTCGCGCCCGGGCAACTCCTGGGAATCCGGATCAGATCGGGATCCGTCGAGACGATCGCGCTCGATCGCCGCGATGTCGCGGGACCACACGTGGGGATCGTTGGGGCCCAGGTCGCGAGGCTCGCTCGCCTCGTTATCGGCCCGGATCCGAGCTGGTTTGGACCGCCCGTGATCTCGCTCGAGGAGCTCCTTGAACTCGTGGCCACGGAGGCTCCGGAACTGTTGCGCCGACCACTGCCGCCGTTCCCCGAGGTGGTGGTACGGGGCGGGCTCGAGTTCCGCGAGGGCTTCGTCGGTCATCGGGGCACGAACTGGGAGGCGACCGGGTTGCTCGTACAGGCGTCGGAGCCCGAGGCGTGGGGATTCGAGCCGAGCAGAACGGTGCACTGAGACTCCGTCCATGGGTGCGAACGCACTACCCCGCCAATCCGGACCCTCGTGGTAGGCTGTGGGCCACGTAGCGGACTGTGGAGCAACTGATGGCGCGAACGAATCTGACCCTGCACCTTGATGTCGAAGTGATCAGGCGCGCGCGGATCGTGGCGGCGAAACGCGGGACGTCGGTCAGCGCCCTGGCCGCGGCCGAGCTGATCGAGCTGGTGGACGACGACGAGCGGTTCGAGCAGGCGCGTGAGCGCGCGGAGGCGATCCTCAACGCCGCGTCCCCTCGTGGGGGTCGGCGCTGGACGCGCGATACGTTGCACGACCGGCAGGCACCTGGGTAGTCGATGACGCCCGGCGGGCGAACGTTCGTCGACACCAACGTCCTGGTCTACGCCCACGACGCCGGCGATCCGCTGAAGCAGCCGATCGCACGAGCCCTCCTCGAGGAGCTGTGGTCGGACCGCTCTGGGGTGCTCAGCACGCAGGTCCTTCAGGAGTTCTACGTCGTCGCGACCCGCAAGTTCCAGCCCCCGATGCAGCGAACAGAGGCGCGTGAGCTCGTCGGCCTCTATGCGACCTGGTCGGTCGTGCAGGTGGATGTCGAGATGATCCTCGACGCAGCCGCCCTCGAGGAGAGCGCCCAGCTGTCCTTCTGGGATGCCCTCATCGTGGAAGCGGCGCGACGTGCCGGGGCGATGCACCTCGTCAGCGAGGATCTTCAGGCCGGACGCGAGATCGCCGGGGTCGTGATCGAGGACCCGTTCGGCGCGGCCCGATAGGCCAACCGGCGTCCGCTTTCTCGGTAGAAGATCTCGCCGCCCGGCAGCGCAGTCAAGGTCGTGGCGACCGGACGGCGGTCCGAGCCCGCCCGTCAGTCGAGCATCAACAGCGGCTGAAGCCCGGACAGGGGGCCGTCCTCCCTGCGGATCGGCAGCTCGGGCTCGGGGCCACGGTCCGCGTCGCGAGCGGCGAGCCTGGCCTCCAGCTGGGCGATGAGACTGGGAAGGCTTGACCGGAGCGCCTCGCCGTAGGCCGGTCCCATGTGCTCCATCAGCACCATCTCCCGCTTGGTCTTGGGCGCACCGTACCGGAAGTGGATGACGGTTCCGGTCGCGGTGGGCTCCAGCTCGATGGTGTGGAGCACCTTCACCGGTCCGCCGGGCGAGTCGAGGATCGTCCGATCTGTGACGTAGTCGTACGGGCGCCAATCGAGGATCTCCTCGATCACGGCGTCCTTGCCGTGCCGGCAATGGTTGGCCGAGCCCGGCCCGCGCCGTCCTCCGGTGGCGCCCTTGATCGTGACTTCGGTCACCCACGGTTGCCACGTCATCCGCTGCCCGGGCGTGGTGAGAAATTCCCAGACCACCTGCGGCGGCACGTTCGTGGGCACGGAGATGTTGAGGGTGGATTCCTCGGCGGAGACGCGGACGCGACCGCGAGATTCCTCGTCCTGCCAGCGGCGCTCCAGGTCGTGCGCCCAGGCGTGCACGTCGCCGATTCGATCGTAGGTCTCCGTGTGCGGGCGCATGCCGAGCTCCGCCGGGTCGAGGTCGGATGCATCGATGCATTGCTGGCTGATCAGGGCGTAGGCGCTGATCCCCAGCTTCTCGACGACCTCGTTCTTGAGCAGCCGGTGCACGACGATCACGTCTGACCCCAGGAGCTCCTGCCGGCCGGCGACCTTCTGGAGGATGGCCTCGCCGTGGTGGACGACGAACTTGAGGTCGAGATCCGGGATCCGGGTACACGCATTGCACTCGCAGGACGTCGCCTGACGGACGTCGCGGCGGCGCCGGCGAAACCCGAAATAACAGCGCTCGATGGTGTCGAGGAGCATGGACCCGTCGATCGTTGCGCCGGTCATGTACGTGAACGCGGCATCGCCCTCGAGCTTGGCCAGCCGGAAATTGGGCCGGAGCGCCGTGACCACGGCACCGATGAGGTCCGCGAGGATGTCCTGGGCGTGGTCCAGCTCGACTTCGGCAAGGTAGCCCGTGTAGCCGGAGATGTCGGCGATCAGGAAGCAGGTGGGTTGTGCGGCCGAGAGCATCGTTCCTCCGCCGGTGTGGGTAGTCGCGACGGTCAGCACTATACGACCGAGCCGAGGCGATCCGGCCTCGTGGGTGCGCGGGCGATCGCGACCACCAACACGCAAACGCGTCAGGAAGCGTACCTTCCGAGGCACAGAGTCGGCGGCGTCCATTCGCGCGCAGAAGTCGCCACCGTGTGCCGGCTTTGATGGAGGACAGCATGTCCGAGCATCCGAACGCGACTGTGGTTCGCGAGATGAACGAGGCAATGGTCAAGGGCGACATGGCCGGCGCCGCGAGTCGAGTAGCCGACGATGTCGTCTGGCATGTCATCGGGCGCGCAGAGCCCTACCGTGGCACGGCCGAGCTGGCGGCGTCGATGGCCGGATTGAGCGAGTTCAATTTCACCTGGGAGGTCCATGACCTCCTCGCCAGCGACGATCACGTCATCGGGTTGGGCACCGCGATTGCGACGCACGGCAACCGCTCACTCACCTATCGCACCGCGGAGATCTACCACGTCCGGGACGGAAAGGTCACGGAGCGCTGGGCGTTCTCCGACGACACGAAGGCGATCACCGACTTCTTCGGCTAGTCACCGGTGCGCGACGCGGCCCGAACGCGGTCGCGGCGCTTCCCCCAACACGCGGCCCGTGACAGCGGCGCATCGCCCAACACGCGGTCCGTGACAGCGGCGGGGCCTTTATCCTCGTGGCATGAAGCGTCAATACCGGGTTGTCGTCATCGGTGGCGGGATCGTCGGGGTGAGCGTCGCCTATCACCTGACGGTGCGCGGGATCACCGACGTGGCGCTCATCGAGCGCGATCGCCTCACGGCGGGTTCGTCGTGGCACGCTGCGGGCGGATTCCACGCGATCAATGCCGACTCGCAGGTCGCCGCGCTGCAGCGGTACACGATCGCGATGTACCCCAGGATCGAGCAGGAGAGCGGCCAGAACATCGGGCTGAAATCGTCCGGCGGCCTGGAGCTTGCGGGCACGCCGGAGCGCTGGAGCTGGCTCAAATCCGAGCTCGCACTGATGCGCACCCAGGGCCATGACGGCGCGGAGCTGCTGAGTCCCGCTGAAGCAGCCGCGATGGTGCCGATCATCGATCCGGCCGGGCTGTACGGCGCACTCTTCGACCCGGACGAAGGCAATCTCGACCCGAACGGTGCCACCTACGCCTATGCCGCGGCCGCCCGGATGCGCGGCGCGGAGATCATCCAGGGCAACCGGGTCACGGCCCTCAGTCGCCGCCCGGACGGCGACTGGGACGTGGTCACGGAACACGGGACGATAACGGCCGAACACGTCGTGAACGCCGCCGGCCTCTGGGCTCGACGGGTCGGGCGAATGGTCGGGGTGGACCACCCGGTTGTGCCGATGCCGCACCACTACCTGGTGACCGACGAGATCCCTGCGATCGCGGCAATCGAGGGCCTCATGCCGGCGGTGACCGACCTCGAGGGCTTCACCTACCTCCAGCGTGAGGGCAACGGCCTGCTGCTCGGCGTCTACGAAGAACGGCCTGTGCACTGGGAGGTGGACGGGGCGCCGTGGGACTTCGGGATGACCCTCCTGCCACCCGATATCGACCGGATCTCGCCCGAGCTGAAACTGGCCTTCAAGCGCTTCCCGGTCCTCCAGGACGTGGGAATCAGGAAGTGGGTGCACGGCGCGTTTACCTCGACGCCGGACGGGAACCCCCTCGTGGGACCACTGGACGGTCTGCCGGGCTACTGGGCGGCCTGCGGCGTGTTCGCCGGCTTCTCGCAGTGCGCCGGGGTGGGGCTGGTTCTGGCGAACTGGATCGCGGACGGTGATCCGGGCCTCGACGCGTTTGGGATGGACGTGACCCGTTTCGGGTCGTACGCAGCAGACAACGCCTATCTCCGTGCGACGACGGCGCAGTTCTACGCGCGCCGCTTCGTCATGGCCTACCCGAACGAGGAACTGCCGGCCGGGCGGCCGCTCAAGGTCACCCCATGTCATGAGCTCTTCGCCGAGGCCGGCGCGCGACACACGGTGAACTGGGGCCTCGAGGTGGCGCTGTACTTCGCACCGGATCCCGGGTTCGTGGAGGTGGCGACCTTCGGGCGATCGAACGCCGAGCCGATCGTCGCGGAGGAGGTCGCCGCGGTCCGGACCGCAGCGGGTGCCCCAGAGATCGCCCAGTACACGCGCTACGAGGTACGCGGGCCGGGCGCCGAGGCCTGGCTGGACCACCTCCTGGCGGCCCGGATCCCTGCCGTCGGGCGGATCCGGCTGGCGCCAATGCTCGGGCCGGCCGGACGGCTGATGGGCGACCTCACGGTGACCCGCCTGGCCGAGGATCGCTTCTGGCTGACCGGCTCGTACTACCTCCAGGACTGGCACCTGCGCTGGTTCAGGAGTCAACTGCCCGCCCGCGGTGTCAGCCTGCAGAACCTGACCGAAGACCTGATGGGCTTCTCGGTCTCCGGCCCGTCGTCCCGCTCGATCCTGGCTGCGCTCACCACCGACGATCTCTCGGGCTCCGCCTTCCCGTTCCTGACCGCCCGAACGATGCGCGTCGGGTCAACGGAGGCTGTGGTCGGACGTATCTCGCTGACGGGCGAGCTCGGCTACGAGATCGTCGTGCCGACTGACCGCCACCGGACCCTGTATGAGGAGCTCCGCGACGCAGGACGTGCGTACGGACTTCGCCTCATCGGCGACCGGGCCCTGGACTCTCTTCGCCTCGAGAAGGGCTACGGCATCTGGTCGGCCGAGTTCCGCCAGGACATCACGCCCGGGATGTCCGGACTGGATCGCTTCGTCGCGTTCGACAAGGGCGACTTCATCGGGCGCGAGGCGGCCCTGCGGGATCGGGAGCTGGGTCCTGCCCGACGGCTTGTTTTGCTCGAGGTGGATGCTGTGGACGCCGACGCCTCGAAGGACGACGGTGTCTGGCTCGACGGTCGCCTGGTCGGCGTCGTGACTTCGGGAGCCTACGGCCACCACGTCGGGGCGAGTCTCGCACTTGCCTACGTGGACTGCGAGGTCCTCGAGGCACGCCCGGAACTCAGCGTCGATGTCGTCGGCCAACCGAGATCGGCCCGGATCCTCCCGGCGATCCCCTACGACCCTGCGGGACTCCGCCTGCGGGACGGCGCCTCGAGCTAACGGCGGCGCCGCACGCTGACGCCGGCGGGTCATCTGCCGTGCCTGTCCTGGCGCGGACGAACCCGAGCATTCCACCCTCAAACGAGCAGGTAGCGGGCGACCTCGTTGATCAGCGGTTGACCGCCGGCGAACCGCCGGACCTGGTCGCCGGCCAAGGCGAACGCGCGAACCGTGGCG
>JANMPD010000022.1:0-12110 GCA_031369685.1 Chloroflexota bacterium
GCGGCGTTTTGCTCCTGGCGGCGCTGCATGAAGACCATCCCGAGGTCCACGACGAGCGCCCCGATCAGGAGGAGGGCGATGAGCCCACCTGCGAACAGCACGAGGATCTGGCCCTGATCCGGGCGTCGGATTGCGACGAGGTGGTTCTTCATTGCTGGCGGTGGATAACCTCAGTGACGACGGCCTTCATGGTGATGCTGGACGGGATGAGCAGGAATCCGGCGAGTGGTGGCGACCACTGCATGCAGGCGTACGCCGTGACCTGATTGCCGGGCACGTCACTCGCCGGGTCGTCGGCGGCGGACGTCAGGGCGTTGCCGCACGCAAGGGCGCCCTATCGTCACGGGATTGACGCCGCCGATATTGCACTGGACGAACTGATTTGGGACGGGCGGCGTGTCTTCGACTGGTGGATGGTCAGCGATCGGGAAGCCGGCGCCCGCGGAGTAGTTAGCGTACGACCCAATATTGACGGAGGGTTTGACGTAGCCGGACCAACACGCGTTCACGAAGACCCCTGCCGGGTTCGTGCCCCAGATGCTTCCTCGAGCGTGGGCGGTCATCTTCGGCCAGCCCTGCGTCGGTCCATCGCACTGGTACGGAGCGAGCGGGTAGGACGCAGGCGGCGCATTTGGGTCGCGCCACGACGCAGTGGGACAGATCGCAGTCGAGCTGTGGATCGCGGCATAGCGGGCCGCTTCCCGCGCGACGTTTGTGAGCTGCTGCTGATAAAAGACCCATAGGCCGAGCGAGATGATCCCAAAGATCAGCATCATCCCCAGCGGCGCGACGAGCGCAAACTCGGCCAGACCCTGGCCGCCTGATGCGCGGCGAGGTCGAAGCCCGCCTCGGATACGGCGCATCAGTAGTCGGCCACGGTGAATGTTCGGATCTTCTGGATGTAGAAGTTGCCGGACAGGGTATCCAGGGATCCGCCGAGGAACGGGATCGAGAATCCGAAGACTGTGCTGAACCGGTAGCAGACACGGACCTCGACGTATTTGCTGAGCTCCGATCCGCCGGTCTGTGCGTTCGAAATCGGGTCGGCAATGACGGAGCACTCAGCCGGTACGCCGCCGCCGGCGTTGTACGGTGTGGCGCAGTTCGGGTCGGTGCCGTCGTGCACGCACACGAGCGTGGGAATCCCAACGCATTCCGTTGCCGGACCGTTGTAGGTCACGTTGGCGAGTCCTTTTGCCTCATCGCATACGGACTCCCATGCGTGACCGTGGATGGCCGCGTAATCCGGGGGCGCTGCCCGGACGTACTCCTGGGCCGAAACCTCGGCCGCCGCTCGGGCGATGGATTCGACGTTCAGCGACGCGGCAAAATAGCGGCCGAAATCTGCAACCGTCAGGAGGATGATCAGCAGGAACGGCACGATCAGGGCGAATTCGGTGACGGACTGCCCGCGGCTCCACGTTCGTCGCGGCCTGGCGCCGTTCGGCCCGTGGCGGTCAACGGACGTCGCGGGCACGTTCTGGGCGTGCCGAGCCAGCGCGGTTCGGGGTCGATTCGCGGCCATCGACCGACGCTAGCAGTCGCAACCTTGCGATAACAATGCCAGTGGCGCGTGCGCGCACCACTTCATAGGCGCCGAGTCCGGTCGATCTGGGCCTGGACCATGCTGAAGTGGCGCCTACGACCCACGGGCTCACCTCGTGCGTCGGGTACGCTTCGACCATGATCGTGATCTGCGGCGCACTTCCGACCGACCCAGGTCACCCGGGGATGGTCCAGGCCGTCGCAACCGCTGCCGCTCGGGCTGGGAGTCCCGTTCAGGTCATCGGGATCGTGGCGGATGGCGCCGAAGGGGACAAGCTTCTGCTGGGGCTGGCTGAGGCCGGCGTCGGTCACGCGGCGGTGCTCAGGACCCTCGATCGACCGATGGAACCGGCCGACATCACTCTGGGACTCAGCTACCTCCCGGACGTGGCCGTGGTCGTTGCCGCTGATCTTGCGCCCGATCTGCTCGGCGCCGCCACCGATGGCGCGGCGTTTGCGGGTGCATCGTTGGTCGTGCTGCGCGCGGATGACGAGGACGAGCGCGCGGCGACGGAGATCAGGGACGCCGCCACCGTCCTGGTAGCGCCGAGGACCGACCCGGACGGCACGTTTGCCGGGTTCGTGGCCGCGTTCGCAGGCCGTCTCGACGCTGGTGAGGTGCCGGCCGACGCATGGGCAACGACGCTCCAGAAGCTGGCGGTGGACCCGGTCAGATGAGCTTCAGGTCGTTGGCGTCGCGGGTCGGCTGGCTGACCCCGAGGTCGGGGTCGACGAGCCGCTCGATGAGCCCTGGGCCGTTGTTCCGGACGTTGTTCACCGCTCGACTCACTGGATAGGCCTCGAGATCGTCGTCCGGTGCCGGCATCAGCAGGCCCTGCAGCTCGCCGAGATCGGGCAGGGCAGGATCGAGCCATCGATCCCACGCCTCCTCGGCCAGGACCACCGGCATTCGATTGTGAATCGGGCGCATCAGGTCGTTGGGGGTCGTGGTCACGATCGTGAACGTGCGGCGAACCTCATCAGTCTCGGGATCCCGCCAGCCGGACCACAGGCCGGCCAGGGCCAGCGGCCGCGCATCCGTCCGCACGATTCGGAACGGCTGGCGAACGGTGCCTTCGCGGCGCCACTCGAAGAAGGAATCGACCGGAACCAGGCATCGACGGCGTCGAAACGCATCCCGGAAGGCCGGCGAGGTCGTCAACGTCTCGGCACGAGCGTTGAACATGCGATTGCCGATCTTCGCGCTGTCGGCCCAATGCGGAATGAGACCCCACCGATAGGCCTTGATCGCGCGTCGTTCGTCGCGCTGGACCACGACGGCGGCTTCGTCGGTCGGAGCAACGTTGAACCTCCCTCCGGGAGCGTCGGCGAGGTCCTCGGCCGCGAAGATCTCGGCGAGGTCTGAGGTCGGCCGTTCCTGGGTGAAGCGCCCGCACATTGCGCATCTAGTATCGTCGTGTCGATGACTGACCAGGCGATGCCCCCGACCCCAGGCGAACTCGAGGCCATCATCGGGGCCAGCGGACCACTCGCTCGACCCGTTGCGCTGGCAATCCTGGATCTTGCCGCCGCCCGGATGGAGGCGGGTGAATTCGTCACGTCGGCGCAGGCCTACCGGCGCGCGGCCGGCTTTGATGACGCTGAGGTCACCGCCACAGCATGGCTCGGTCTCGGCGAGGCCCTCTTTCGACTCGACCATGACGACGAGGCCCTGAGCGCATGGCAGGCGGTCCTGCGCTTGCCGGAAACGCCCTCGACCTACATGGCGTGGCGAAACATCGCCGCCGCCTACGTTCGGGCGGGCGACCTCCGCGATGCCCTGAACGCCTATCGAGAGGCGGATCGTCGAGCACCGGCTGGAGACAAGGCCGAGATCGCCTCGCGACTGGGCTGGTTGGCCAAGGAGACGGGAGACACCGGCGCATCTCGCAAGTACTTCTCCCGCAGCCGCGGCAGCGGGTCCGCGATCCTGCTCGCCCACCTGATCCTCGGGGTTACGGTTGTCATCTCGTTTTACGCCCTGTCCAACGACGGGGCCGGGCTGTGGCTGGCCCTGGCCCTGGACAAGCAGGCCCTTGCGGCAGGGGAGTTGTATCGCCTCGTCAGCGTGACCATCGTCCACGCGAACGTCGTGCATCTGCTCCTCAACATGTACTTCCTGTACCTCATCGGTCCCGTCGTGGAGCGCGCCTGGGGTGCCACCTGGTTCGGGGTGTTCTATCTCGTGACCGCTGCGGCCGCGTCGACGGCAAGCTTCCTGATCAGCCCGAATCTCAGCGTGGGTGCCTCGGGCGCCGTCTTCGGTCTCGTTGGTGTGCTCATTGCTGCGACGCGTGTCCATCACCCGGCGCTCGATCGGCAGGGCCGCGCGATCGTGCCGCAGCTCGTCACGATCGTGGCCATCAACCTCGTGTTCGGCTTCGTCATGGCCGGGATTGACAACGCGGCGCACATCGGCGGACTCGTCGCAGGGCTCTGGCTCGGGTTGTTCGTTGCACCCGGCCGGGTCAGGACGATGCGCGACTTCTGGCAGGCCGGGTCCGGCGGCGAAGTCGGCGGGCGCTCGCGGATCATCGGGATCCTCGGCACCCTGGTTCTGATCGGCGCCATAGGCATCGCCCTCGTTGCAGGCGGCGCCCTGCGTTTCACCTAGAACCGCGGGCCACGGCGGTGTTCGCCACGCTCCTCGGCGCGCTGCCTCGACCCAATGGAGCCGACGGGCAGCCTATCGCCGACGACGATGAGGCAGTCGCTGCTGTCCTTGCGGCACAGGCCGCGGCGGGCCTCGAGCCGCTGACGGACGGACGCCTTCGAGCCGGTGGGGCGTTCTGGGAGCCATCCCGAGACGCGGCGATCGTGGTTGACGCCTGGCGGTTCGCGGCAAGCCGCGCTGACGGGGTCGTAAAGCAGGCCTTGCCGGGGCCGTACACGCTCGGCCGTCGAGCCGACACCGAGGACCGCGACGCGTCGACGCTGACCTGGGCTCGACTCCTCCGTGAACAAGTGTCCGCACTGGCCGAGGCAGGCTGCCCGTTGATCGAGATCGAGGAGCCGGATGCTCATCGGATCGGCGAGGATCCGGCCGAGCGGCGCCGCTTCGCGGAGGCGCACATGGCGATGCTCGAAGGGATCGGCGGCGCCCACCTCTCCCTGGCGATCACCGGCGGCAACGCGGACACGGCGGGCATCGAAACGATCCTGGCCGCGCCGTACGCGAGCCTTGCCGTCGATCTCATCAATGGCCCCGACAACTGGCGCCTGGTGACCAGCACGCCCGGCGACCGCGGGATCATCTGTGGGGTCGTATCGACGAGCGCGGCGAGTGACGACGCGCCGGACCTGATGCTCTGGGCGGCGGCCTATGCCTCGGCATCGGAGGGCAGGGGAGCGACCCGGGTCGGGCTCGGAACCGCCGGTGGATTCGGCGAACTCTCATGGGAGGCTGCGGCCCGGAAGATGCAGGCGCTCGGCGAGGCGGCGCGACTCGCCCAACTGCCACTCTCGGAGGTCGCACCCCACCTCGACCCCAGGGCCATTGACATCAAGAGTGCGGCGATGGGGCGGTATGTTCCGCGATCCGGCCAACGTCCCCGAAGGCCGCTACCCTGAGCCAGGACGGCACCGCACGCGAGGGACGAACGTGAGCACCCATTTCTGGCACGGATTCGCCGATATGCATCTCGTTGCCGAGACCGAGATCGTGTTCGAATCCGCCGACGGGATCGTGCTCACGGACCGGGACGGGCGCCAGCTGCTCGATGCGACGGCCGCCCTCTGGTACTGCAACGTGGGCTACGGCCGCCGCGAGATCGCCACGGCGGTGGCCGACCAGCTCGTCAAGCTCGCGTCGTATTCGTCGTTCGGGTCGTACACGACGGGCCGGACCCTCGAACTCGCGGACCGCCTGGCGGCACTCAGTCCGCTCGGCCCCGACACGGTCGTGTTTCTCGGCTCGGGCGGATCGGACGCGATCGACACCGCGGCGAAGCTCGCCCGGCGGTACTGGGATGTCCTCGGCCGGCCCGAGAAGCGGGTTATCGTGTCCCGGGAGCATGCCTACCACGGGATGCACGCCTGGGGAACCTCGCTCGTCGGTATTCCCGGGATGAAGGCCGGCTATGGCGGGCCGTTCATCGACGAGGTCGCCATGGTTGGCGCGATGGACCTCGAGGGGCTCGAAGCCTTGCTGACGGCACGCGGCGGTGAGATCGCCGCGTTCATCGGGGAGCCCGTGATCGGAGCGGGCGGCGTCATCCCGCCGACGGACGGCTACTGGACCGCGGTCAGCGAGATGTGCCGGCGACATGACGTGCTCCTGATTGCCGATGAGGTGATCACCGGCTTCGGTCGGACCGGCGAGCTGTGGGCAACGACCCGCTACGGGATCAAACCGGACATGATCACGTTCGCGAAGGGCGTCTCGTCCGGCTACGTGCCGCTCGGCGGTGTGCTGGTCGGGGAGCGCGTCCGCCGTCCGTTCTGGGACGATCCCGTCCCGGGAGCGGTCCTCCGTCACGGGTATACCTACTCCGGCCATGCCGGGGCCGCGGCCGCCGCGATCGCCAACCTCGACATCCTCGAATCGGAGGCCCTGGTCGCCCGGGTCAAGACCATGGAACCGCAGGTCGCGGCCTCGTTCGCCCGTCTCGCGGGCCGGCCGCTGCTCGGTGCGATCCGAACCGTCGGGATGACGGCGGCGGTTGCGGTCGAGCCGGACGCACTGGCCGCCGACGCCGGGATCCCGGATCGCCTCGTCGCGGCGGCTTACCGGCACGGTATCGCGACCCGCGTCCTGCGCGGCCATGCCCTCCAGTTCTCGCCGGCCTTCGTGATCACGGAGGCCCAGGTAGACGCGATCGTGGACGGCTTCGGCGCCGCGTTCGACGAGGTTGCCGCGGCGCGCTGATCCGCCGGCCCCGTGCGGTTGCGTGCTGGAGCGAGCCCGGGCGGCCGCGCTGCCCGCCGACCGGTGTCGATTCGGCTTGATTCCAAGCCCGCAATCGGCGCATCATCACGTCATCCCGACCGCACCTTGGAGGTCCCGCCCGTGGCTGCGCATCTCTCGGTCACCGTCAACGGCACGCCACGGGAGGCGGACGTCGAGCCGCGACGCCTCCTCGTCCAGTTGATTCGCGAAGACTTCGACCTTACCGGGACGCACATCGGCTGCGACACGTCGCAGTGCGGCGCCTGCACCGTCCACGTCGACGGCAAGGCCGTCAAGTCATGCACGATGCTGGCCGTCCAGGCCGACGGCGCGGACGTCCTCACGATCGAGGGGATGGCATCGGGCGAGACGCTTCACCCGCTCCAGACCGCGTTCTGGGAGCATCACGGCCTCCAGTGCGGGTTCTGCACGCCGGGCATGATCATGACGGCGGCCGACCTCCTCTCGAGGAACCCGGACCCGTCCGACGACGAGATCCGCCACGCCATCGCCGGCAACTTCTGTCGGTGCACGGGCTACCAGAACATCGTCATCGCCATCCGCGCGGCCGCCGCCGCGATGCGTGCCGGCACTCCCGCCGGCACGGCAGGCTGAGGGGCGCGATATGACCACGGACATGCTCGGCAAGAGCGTCAAGCGCGTCGAGGATCGACGCCTGATCACCGGCGGCGGGCGCTACGTCGACGACATCAAGCTCCAGTCGATGGCGTACTGCGCCATCCTCCGGAGTCCCTACGCCCATGCCAACATCCGGTCCATCGACACGAGTGCGGCTCGGGCGATGCCCGGGGTCCTCGACGTCATGGTCGGCGCCGACATCCCGTACAACCCGCTCCCGATGGCCTGGCCCGCCGGCGGCTCCGCAGGGCTCCAGAACAACGTCAACACCCCGCGCGCCCTTGCCACGGACAGCGTCAAGTGGACCGGCGAAGGCGTCGCCGCGGTCATCGCGGAAACGCCCGAGCAGGCCTCCGATGCCCTCGAGGCGATTCTCGTCGACTACGAGGCCCTGCCAACGGTCGTGGACGCCGAGAAGGCGACCCAGGCGGGCGCTCCGCAGCTCCACGAGAACGCCCCCAACAACATCGTGTTCGACTGGACGGTGGGGGACAAGCCCGGGACGGATGCAGCCGTCGACGCGGCCGAGGTCGTGGTCCGCCAGCGCATCGTGAACCAGCGTCTCATCCCGAATCCCATGGAGACGCGCGGTGACATCGGGCTCTACAACCCCGGGACCGACGAGTACACGATCTGGATGTCCAGCCAGACGCCGCACATCCAGCGGCTGCTTCTCGCGGCCTTCGTCATGGGCGTACCGGAACACAAGATCCGGTGCATCAGCCCGGATGTCGGCGGGGCCTTCGGGTCCAAGATCTTCACCTACGCCGACTACCCGATCGTGCTCCTCGCGTCGAAACGTCTCGGCGGCCGCGCCGTGAAATGGATCGAGAGCCGGCGCGAGAACTACCAGTCGACGATCCACGGACGTGACCACATCACGTACCTCGAGATCGCGGGCACGCGCGCCGGCGAGATCACGGGACTCCGGGTCAAGACGTACGCGAACCTCGGCGGGCGCCTCTCCACCATCGGCCCCGGCATTCCGACGACCCTCTATGCCCGCGTCCTTTCGGGCTGCTACAAGATCCCGAACGTCTTCGCCGAGGTGATCGGCGTCTACACGAACACGGTGTTCGTCGACGCCTACCGGGGTGCCGGTCGGCCCGAGGCAACCTACGTGATCGAGCGGGCAATGGATCTCTTCGCCAATGAGATCGGCATGGATCCGGCCGAACTGCGACGCAGGAATTTCATCGCCCCGGACAAGTTCCCGTACGAGAACCCGTCGGGGCTTGGCACGGCTAGCGGCGGGGCCAAGATCTATATCGATTCCGGCAACTACGAACCGGCCATGGACAAGGCCCTTGCGATGGCCGGCTACGCCGGCATGGACAAGGCAAAGGCCGAGGCCCGTACCCGCGGCAAGTACCTCGGCGTCGGGCTGTCCACCTACATCGAGGTCTGCGGCGTCGCACCCTCGAAGTGGATCGGGGCGGTCGGCGAGGGCTGGGGCGCCGCGATGTGGGAATCGTCCAACATCAAGGTCCACCTGACGGGCAAGGTCGTCGTCACGATGGGCACCCAGCCCCAGGGCCAGGGCCACGAGACCACCTACGCCCAGGTCGTGGGCCACGAACTGGGCATCCCGATGGAGGACATCGTCGTCCAGCACTCGGACACGCAGGGGACGCCATTCGGCTACGGGAGTTACGGGAGCCGGACCTCGTCGGTCGGGAGCACCGCCGCGATCAAGGCGGCCGGCAAGATCCGCGAGAAGGCCCGTCGCTACGCGGCGTACATGCTTGAGGCTTCGGTCGACGACATCGAGGTCGACGGCGCCGAGTACCGCGTCAAGGGCTCGCCCGACAAGAAGAAGACGTTCCAGGAGATCGCCTTCGCCCTCGATCTCGCGTTCGATGCGCCCGAGGGCATGGAGCCGTATCTCGACGAGACTGCCTACTACGACACGCCGAACTGCACCTGGCCGTTCGGGACGCATGTCGCGATCGTCGAGATCGACGAGGCGACCGGACACGTCGATCTCGTGAAATACGTGGCGGTCGACGACGTCGGCAACAAGATCAATCCAATGATCGTCGATGGACAGCTCCACGGCGGCATCGCCCAGGGCGTGGGCCAGGCCCTCTGGGAAGGGGCCGTGTATGGGGACGACGGCCAGCTGCTGTCGGGTTCGATGCTCGACTACGCCATGCCGCGTGCAGCCTGGTTCCCGCACCTCGAGCTCGATGAGACCGTGACCCCGTCTCCGGTCAATCCGATCGGGGTCAAGGGCGTCGGCGAGGCGGGCGCGATCGCCAGCACGGCGGCCGTCGCCAACGCCGTCAACGACGCGCTCAAGCCGTTCGGCATCAAGCATCTCGACATGCCGCTCACACCCCAGACGGTGTGGAAGGCCATGCAGTCTTCGAAGGGAGCCCAGGCATGATCCCCGCCGCCTTCGATTACGTTCGGGCTGCGTCCCTCGACGATGCGCTCGCGCGCCTCGCGGCCGGCGACGGGGTCAAGGTCATCGCCGGGGGCCAGAGCATCCTGCCGCTGATGAAGCTCCGGCTGGCCCGGCCGGAGATGCTCCTCGACATCGGGCGCTTGAAGGAGCTTCATGGCGTCCGCCGACTGTCGGACGGACGGGTCGCGGTGGGTGCGCTGACCACCTACGAGGCCATGATCGCCGACCCGATCCTCGGGCTTTACGGTCTGCTCCGGGACGCCCTGCCGAACATCGGCGACGTTCAGGTTCGAAACCGCGGGACCATCGGCGGCTCCATTGCCCACGCTGATCCGGCGTCGGACATGCCGGCAATCCTGCTCGCGCTCGATGCCGAGGTCGTCGCCCGTTCGGCGGCCGCGGAACGCACGATCCCGATCACCTCGTTCTTCGAGGGTGCGTTTGAAAGCGCGCTGCACGCGGACGAGATCATCACCGAGATCCGGCTCCCGGGTGGCCGGGAGGATGTCGGTTCAGCGTATCGAGCCATCGAACAGCCGGCGAGTGGGTACTCCATTGCCGGCGTGGCGGCCGTCGTCGGAGCTCGTACCGGTGATCGATGGGGCTTCTGCGCGGTCGGCGTGACGGGGGTGGGAGACCATCCCTATCGGGCCGCCGCCGTCGAGCGGGCCATCCTCGGCGGCGCGTCGATCGGGGACGCGGCTACATACGCCACGGATGGCATCACGGTCGCCTCGGACATCCACGCGGACCGCGAGTATCGAACCCACGTGGCGGCGGTCCAGGTCCGTCGCGCGCTGGAGGCGGCGGTCGCGCGACTCGGGTGAAGATCGGGCGGATCAGGCTCGGGCAGGCCCCCCCGCCAGGGCTCGAGGGTGCTGTCCTGACCCGGGATCTCGACGTCACCGGTGAGCGCTGGGCCAAGGGTCGTCGGCTGACGTCCGCGGACCTCGAGCGGGTCGCCTCCGCGCTGCCCCAGGCGATCGGTCGCCCGATCACGGTGCTCGTTCCGGAGGCGGGGGACATCCACGAGGATGATGCCGCTCGGCGCATCGCGTCCGCCGTCATGGGTCCCGGCCTCGTGAGCGGTGATCCGGCCCAGAGCCGGATCGACCTGCGGGCAACGCACAGCGGCCTGATCCGGATCAACGTGCGGGCCCTGGACCGCGTGAACGCGATCGATCCGGTCGAGGTCTTCACGATCCTCAACGGTCGCGTCATCGAGGCTGGAGCACTCGTGGCGAGCGTGAAGGTGGCTCCGCATCTCGTACCCGACACGGTCCTCGCGAAGGTCGACCGAGTCGCCGCCATCGCCGGGAGCCGGGGCGTCGTTTCGGTCGCCCCCTTTCGCTCACGACGCGTCGCTGCGATCGTCAAGGAGTCCATCCGTGGGATCGCTCGCGATCGGTTCGAGGCGAGCATCCGGGCAAAGGTCGAGGGACTCGGATCACGCCTCGTCGGGATCGACTACGTGGACGATGCCGTCGCGCCCGTCGCGGCTGCGCTGAACGCCCGTTCACGAGGCCGCGCGCCCGGCCGAGCCGACCTGATCCTCACCGCTGGATCCGGGAGTACGGACCCAGAGGACCCGTTCTTCGTGGCGATTGCGGAACTCGGCGGGTCCATCGTCAGTCACGGCATCCCGGCCCACCCGGGCTCGATGCTCTGGCTGGGCAAACTCGGGCGTGTCCCCGTTCTCGGGCTGCCGTCCTGCGGAGCGTACTCAAAAGCGACCGCCGCCGATCTCCTGCTGCCACGCCTCCTGGCCGGCGCGCCCGCCTCGCGGCGGACGATTGCCCGTCTCGGCCACGGCGGCGTCCTGACTCGCGACCAGCGGTTCCGCTTCCCGGCATACGCCCGCGACCTGGACGCCCCGGAGGGGTGACGGTGCGTCGGATCTTCGACGATATGCGGCGACGCCTCCGGCCGGGTTCAGCTGAGCCCAATCTGCCGTACGGCCTTGACTCGGAACCCCCAGGGTGGCGGGATCGGCAGGGACGGAGCCCGGTCGACACCCTTCGCGAGTACATCGCCGATCGTTTCGCGTTCGAGCAGTGGGCCGCCGCGGAGCATCGCCACATGTCGACGCACCTCTCCGGTGGGCAGATGACAGAACGTGACCTCGAGATCAGCCGGTCGGTGTCCGACGCGCTTGACCGGATCCGCGATCGATACCTCAGTCCCGCAGCCCGAGATCGAGCGGGTGGCACCATCTATAGCGTTCCACCCGAGTATGACCCCAGATACATCAGGATCAGGAACATTCGCCGCGCCCGGGCCAGCCGAATCGAGATCACCGCGGTGCACGAGCCTCTCCACATGCGAATGCTCCCTCGGAAGATGCGCCAGCAGGCATATCGATACGACTTCGTCCGGATCAAGGACGAATGGCGCCTCGACAACAGACTCGCCTTGTCTGAAGATCGCCGACCAATTGGCGGGCTCGTGTGAGGGTTCCGGTTTTGCGGTCGCAGTTGGCGGCTTCTAACGGTGGTCCGGAGGCCCGCGGGGCACTCTCGTGTACAGTCGCGCCACGATGAGCGACAACTCCATTGCGCACACCCTCACCTCCACGGACTCGATCCAGGAGGCGTTCCGCCAGCGCGGCTACATCGCCGACCGCAGCAT
>JANMPD010000083.1:0-1968 GCA_031369685.1 Chloroflexota bacterium
GGTTGCCTCGAGCATGGCCCGCATCATCGCGACGGGATCGGCGGCCGTGAGGATGCCGCTCGACGACCCGGTGCCATCGAGGCCCAGGCGCATCATCTGTTCCACGTCCTCGGGTCCGTTCACGCCGGCGCCACTCATCACCAGGATCCGCGGGTCCACCGCCTTGACGGCGGCGACCGCTTGGGCAACGAACCCCGCCATCACGTTGCCGGCAGACACGCCCCCGGCGATCAGGGCGGGCGGCTCGGCAAGGACGATGTCCGGGCCCAAGCGCGCGAACTCCGCGGCCTCGGCCGGGGAGTCGGCAAAGACGAGGGTGCTCAGGCCAGCCGACCTCGCCCGCTCGATTGCCCGCGCGAGATCGTCCCGCGCCATCGGCCTCTCGGAGTGGTTGAGCAGCGTGCCGACCGCGCCCGCGTCACGAATGGCCTCGGCCAGAACCGCGCCGACGCCCCGGCCCGGCTCGACGGGATCCATGTGCTGGGCGAAGACGAGGAGCCGGCTCGTTGCCGCCGCGACCGCCGGAAGATCTACCGCCTGGGGGTCGAAAATGATCGAGACCCCGAGTTCCGCAGCGAGCTGGTCGGCCTCGATGGCCAGACGAACGGCGGCATCGCCCCACAGGTAGCCCTTGAGGCCGATCTCGAAGACCGGCGGCGTGATGCGCAGGGCGGTCGCGGCCGGCGTGTCTCGTGCGGACGTCATGGCGGCGGCGAGTTCCGGGCTCAAACGACCACCGCCTCGATGCCCAACATCTGCGCAAGATGCTGGAGCTGGGCGGTCCATCGGCCTCGGGCGGCTCCCATGTGATGCGTCGCCCCGGCCCGCAGCCAGCCATCACACCAATCGGCGATGCCCAGCGTGTCGTGGCGGAACAGCGTCTGCGGCGCCGAGATCGACCGCGGCGGGAAAGGCAGGAGTTGGCCTTCGCTGATCACGAAGCGCCAGCGGCCGCCGCCGACCGTTACGACGGCAAGGTTGGTGATGGGCCCCGGTTCGTACGCAAATTCGAAGCCTGCCCCGAAACCGTGGACCCCCTTGTAGTAGATCGAGTGCTTGACCTTGACGGCTCCCGGGGTGCCCATCGCCGGGTTGCCATGGCCATCGTGCGAGAACATGACCGCGTTGGTCTCGTAGTCGATCACGTAGTTCTCGAGGGTCGTCGCCTGCCCCGCGAGCTCGGTCATGATCAGCTGGGCGACCGCGGTGTTCACGTCTCCCTCGGGGGACGCCGGGATCCCGATCTCGCACAGGCGCCCAGTGCCATAGGACGGGATGATTCCGACGCGCGGGTCGGTCAGCCAGACCTGGTCGAACGCAGTGAACGCGTCGAACTTGTACTCGCGGACCACCGACTCGAGCGCGAGGGCCAGCCGGCAGGACCGCTCGAACAGGGCCGGTTCCATCTCGACGGTGTAGCGGGCCTGCTCGAGGGCCATCAGCTGGTCCACGTCGGCCTGCGGAATCTCGGCCATCCGGACGGCGACCTTCTCGGGCTCGAGCGGCCAAGACACCGGCCCGATGGTCTCGCGCATCGACAGCCCGTCGAACATGAGGTCGGTCATCCCCTCGAAGTGGTGGCCGACGAGGGCGATACGTGATTCGCGGAGGCGGCGACGGACAGCCGCGGCCTGGATGACTTCTCCGACGCGGCGGCGCCCCTCCGGATCCTCGAACTGGGATGTGACCAGCGCGAACTGGCGCGCGGTCCTGATGAGGACTGCGGTGAGTTCCGGCATGCCGGCCATACCCGAGTTGAGCATCACGACGTCGAAGCCGTCGTCCTCGGCGAGCCGGCGGATCTTCTGGGCGTTCCAGACGAGGACCGGCGCCGTGGTGTCGATGAGCGCCCGCGCGGGCACGAGGCCCTTGGTATAGGCCAACTCCATCGCCACGATGATGTCCACGTCCTCAGCGTTGAACAGCTTCGCCGCCGCTGCGGCCTGATGCTCCTCTTCGACGAGACCG
>JANMPD010000203.1:0-5119 GCA_031369685.1 Chloroflexota bacterium
GGCGCCGCCGACAACCTGAGGTGGGCGCGGCGTTCGGCGCCGGCGCGCTGGCCGGCCTCGCGATCGAGATTCCCGAGGGCGCTATCGCGATCAATATCCTCGATCTCGGCATCCGACGCGGCTTTCGCGCGGCTGCCGCGGCCGGTGCCGGTACGGCCACCGCTGACGGCGTCTATGCGCTGGTCGCGATCATCGGCGGCACCGCGATCGGCATCGTCCTGGAGCCACTCGAGCGGCCGCTCCGGGTCGTCGCCATCGGCGCCCTCCTGGGCATCGGTATCCGTGGCCTGCTCGCGATCTTGCGCCGGCCCGGCGAATCGGTCGCGACAGATTCCGTTCCGGCCGAGGGGCGCCGGATCTATGCGCGGTTCCTGGCGCTCACCCTGCTCAACCCGGCGACGGTCATCTATTTCGCCGCGCTGGTCCTTGCTCTTCCGACCATCGGGCGCGGGCCGGGCGAGCGGGGCGTCTTCGCCATCGGTGCGTTTCTCGCATCACTGGCATGGCAGACGACGCTCGCGGGGATCGGGGCGGTCGCGCATCGGCGCCTGCCCACCCGATTCCAGGTAGCCGTGAGCCTCCTCGGAAATGTCGCCATCTGCGTCTTCGCGATCCTGATCGCGGGTGACGTCTAGACGAGATTGCGCGGGATCATTCGGTCCGTCCGCCGTTCGAAGACGGGCGTTCCGTCCAGGCGCACGACGAGGCGGATGTCGAGATCGAATATCCGTGCATCCGATGCCGTCTCGCCGTCGACGTCGATCTCGATTCGGTGGCCGTCGCGTTCGACGACGTAGCGGATGGCGCTGGACATCGATGCCCGGGCTGGGTCGGCGTCCGACGCGCGCATCTCGTGCGATTCAGCGGTGTAGAGCCGCTCGCCGCCGTCGAGCACCGTCTCGCTGCCATCGTGGGTCGAGACGGTCACGGAGCCCGACAGGACGTCGTCGGTGACCTTCCACCGGGGAGCATCCTCGCTCCCGCCGCCGACCACGTCCATCTCGGGAGGGGAGGTCTTGAAGTCTGGTACGGGCGCGTCATCGACACCCGGGGCGACGGGAAGAACAAGGCGGGATCCGGGTTCGACGGGCTCGCCAGCCGCATCCGCGGCGGGCCCGTGATGAATGGTCAGCCAGCCGGCTTCAGGGGATGGCCAGATGACCGGCCAGCACGAGGACGCGATCGAGATGCGAATTCGGTGGCCCGCGGCGAACCGATATCCGGCGGCGCGCAAGGGGATGGTCACGTTGATCCGCTCACCCGGTCTCATCGGCTCCGGGTTCACATGGGATTCGCGGTGGGTCAGGTTGAGGATGCCCATCGTGACCTGACACGATGTCCCGTCCGGTGCGACGTCGGACAGGCGAACCACCAGGGTCGCGACCGTCATCGAGGTCGAGACCGCGAGCTCCACCGAGGCCAGGCCGAGGATCGCGAGCGGCGCCTCGAGCGGCAAGGAGGTGTAGGTCGGGACCCCCGATTCGTCGGGGCGGATGTCCCGGGCAAGGCCGTTCGGGGCTCCGCCCGCGCCCCAGGACAGCGCCCCATGCGTGCCGGTTGTCGCTCGATGGGGAAACGTGGACGAGCCGGCCTGGGACGCCTGGTCCGACTGAAGGGTGCCCCTGAGTGGCTCGGACCCGCCCGCGAGGAACAGGTGCGTCACCTCGGTGCCGCCGTCCGCTAGGACCGGTCCAGCCGTCGCGCGCCACCGGCCCGGCCAGGTTGCCGGGAAGGCTTCGGGCGGCGCGGCATCACGCTGGAACCACGTCAGGGCTGGCTCATCGACAACGCCGTTGGCCATGCCTTTCAGCCAATGATCGAAGAACCGGATCATCTCGTGATGCCAGTCCAGACCCGGGCCTGGGTACCCATCGTCGGGAAACTCGTGGGACCAGTTGCCGACGATGGCGCGACGTGGCGCCGTGCACCGCTCGAGCATCCGAAACACGGGGTCCACGTAGGAATCCATCCACCCGCCGAACATGAGGATGGCGGCCTCGATGCGGTCGTAGTCCGGCGCGAGCGACCCCTGACGCCAGTACGGGCCGTCGGTCTGGTGCTCGAGCCATGGGACCAGCCAGACGGGGGTCCGCTCGAGGCGCTCCCGCCAGGCGGCCTGCCAGTCTTCGCCGTCGCGGGCCGGCAATCCAGGCAGGGCATTGGACGCGACCTGGCTGACGGCGTATTGGGTCAGCTCGGATGCGGTCGCGCATCCGCCGACGTAATGGACGTCGCTCAGATATCGATCATCGGTTGCGTAGACCGGGACAATCGCCCGGAGGTGCGGTGGTCGGAGTGCCGCCACCTGGATCGCCGTGAACCCGCCGTAGGAGATCCCCCACATGCCGACGTTGCCATTGCACCATGGCTGGGCTGCCAGCCACTCGACCGCGTCGTAGCCGTCCCGGGTCTCATCGGCGGTGTATTCGTCCATGGCGATGCCGTCGGACCGCCCGGTCCCTCGGACATCGAGCCGGCACAGCACGTACCCGTTCCGTGCGAGGAAACGCCCGCGCGACTCATCCGCGTTCGCGCGCCAATCGTCCTTCCGGTAGGGGATCATCTCGAGGATCGCGGGCCACGGGCCGGCGTCGACGGCGCGGGCGGGAAGCCACAGGTTTGCGGACAGCTCAACGCGATCCCGCGCCGGGATCCGGACGTCGCGCTCGACACGGACGCCCGCCGGCCCTTCGTCATCCGAACGGCTGCTGACCATTCCCGGAGTCTACGCAACCATCGACCTGCTAGCGTCGCTCCATGCAGCGCGAATGGGACGCGATCGTGGTCGGGCTCGGCGGGATCGGCTCGGCCGCGGCCTACTGGCTGTCGACCCGGCCGGGCATCCGCGTCCTCGGTCTCGAGCAGTTCGCGTTCGATCATCCGAACGGCGCCTCGCAGGACCACTCGCGGATCATTCGCCTGTCCTACCACCGGCGCGACTACGTCCGGCTGGCCAAACGGGCCTATACCTGCTGGGCAGAGGTGGAGGCGGCGGCAGGCGCCAGGATCGTGACCAGGACCGGGGGCATCGATCTGTACCCGGCGGGTGGCGTGACCGACCAGGGCGAGTACACCGGTGCCCTCGACGCCGAGGGCGTGCCCTTTGAGCGAATAGACGCCGCCGAGGCCATGCGGCGGTGGCCCCAGTGGCGGCTCGAGCCGGACACCGGCGTCGTCTACCAGGCCGAAACAGGAATTACCGACCCCAACCGTGCCAATCCGGCACATCGCGCCCTTGCGGTCGCCAACGGCGCCACGCTTCGCGAGCACGCACCGGTCACCGCGCTTCGGGCGACGGGCGGCGAGTACGAGGTGACGACCGGAGACGGGACCGTTCACCGAACGGGGCGTGTCGTGCTGGCCGCCGATGCCTGGACGAACGATCTTCTTGCGCACCTGGGGATGCGGTTGCCGTTGACCATCACCCGCGAGCAGGTCACCTACTTTGCGAGCCCGGATCCATCGCGCTTCGCCCCTGAGCGATTTCCGGTCTGGATCTGGATGGACGAGCCGTCGTACTACGGATTTCCGACCTATGGCGAGCCGGGCCCGAAGGCCGCCCAGGATGTCGGCGGCGACGAATGCACCATCCTGACCCGCTCATTCGAGGTGAACCGGGCCGCCCACGCGCGCCTGTACGCGTTCATGGAGCGCCACCTGCCCGAGGCGGTTGGCCCGGATCTCCTGACCAAGACCTGCATCTACACCCTGACCCCGGAGCGCGATTTCGTCGTTGACCGGCTTCCGGATCATCCCGGGGTGGTGCTCGCCCTGGGCGCGGGGCACGGCTTCAAGTTCGCCTCGGTGCTCGGACGGATCCTCGGCGAGCTGGCCATCGAGGGCCGGACGCCGTCGGCGGGGGAGATCGAGGCGTTCCGCGTGGATCGGCCGATCCTGCGCGAAGCGCGACCGCCGGCGAACTTCAGGATCTGACGCGGGGCCGTGCGTCCGGCTCCGGAATTCGCTGATGCACGGTGCGCGCCGATCGCCTGCCTGACTTGCGGAACGGATGACCGGTGTGGGACGCTGCACGGACGGCGCCCGCGCCGAAGGAGGAGGAACCGATGAAATCACCCATTCGTGCACGACTGGCTGCCATTGCGGCCGCCGCAGCACTGATCGTCGGCGGGATCGGGACCTCAGTGGCCCCGGTTGCAGCCGCGGACCCACTCCAGCTCAAGACCGGGACGGATCAGGATCTCCAGGTCCTCAACCCGTTCAGTTCGATTCTGGTCGTGGACTTCGAGGTCTTTACGCTCAACTACGACCTCCTGGTCAACTTCGGTCCGGATATCGAGCCGGCACCTGGATTTGCCGACAAGTGGGAGGTTTCGGCCGATGGGCTGACCTGGACGTTCCACATCCGTGATGGGATGAAGTGGTCGGATGGAACACCGGCGACCTCCGCCGACGCGCTGTACACGTATCAGCTGATCCTCGACGCGACCGCCAAGAGCGATGCTTCGGCAGACGGTTACTACCTTGGGGCCGGCTACATCGAGGGCTACCTCACCAACGCCGGCGTCTCCGCAGTGGCGGCCCCGGACCCACAAACGCTGGTCGTCACGACCGATTTCGCCAACCAGCTGATTCTCCAGGCCTATGTCCCGATCCTGCCGAAGCACATCTGGGAGAAGTACACCCTCGACGAGATCGGCAATATCGACGGATCCACGCCCTTCCTCAACGAGCCGACCGTGGTCGGCACCGGCCCCTACCAGGCCGTCGAGTGGGAGCCCGGCAACTTCATCCGGTTCGCCCGCAACCCCAACTACTGGGGCACCCAGGGCGCCGCCGATGAGGTCATCGTCCAGACCTTCCAGAGCATGGATACCGCCGTGCAGGCGCTCAAGACGGGCGAGATCGACTACGTCCGAGGCATCCAGCCGGACCAGTTCACCGCCCTTCAGAGTGACCCGAACATCCAGGTGGTCGAGGGCATCTCCAACGGCTTCTCGGAGATCGCGTTCAACACCTACAACCGTGGCCCGATCAAGGGCGGCGGCGCATCCACGACCGCCCTCCAGGACCCTGCGTTCCGTGATGCGCTCGGTTGGGCGGTTGACGGACAGAAGCTCGTCGACGTGACCCTCGGTGGGTTCGGCGTCGCCGGAGACTC
>JANMPD010000137.1:0-26856 GCA_031369685.1 Chloroflexota bacterium
CCACCCCGGCGAGCTGTTCCTCCACTCCAGGCTCTGGGAAGATCCGGTGCCGGGGAGCCGCGTGCCGTTCGTGCCGGTGGATCACGATCCGCCGGTCGACAAGCTCGATGCCGACTTCCCGATCCGCCTCACGACAGGACGGCGGCTCGACAGCTACAACACGGGAGTCCAGAGCGGGAGCCTGAAGTCGCCTCTGCGACGCGGCGAGTCGCTCGACCTGTCGCCTGAGGATCTCGCGCGGTTCGATCTCGTGGAGGGCGAACGGGTCCGAGTTGTCTCGCGGCGCGGGCAGATCGAGGTGCCGATTCGGGTTGATTCCGGCCTTCGGCCGGGTCTCACGTTCATGACCCTGCACTTCCAGGACGACGTCGCGACGAACGTCCTCACCATCGACGCCACGGACCCGAAGTCCGGCACTGCGGAGTTCAAGGCCACGGCCATTCGGATCGAGAAACTCGGGGAGCCCGTCCCGGCGGGTTGAGGCGGGTCGGCCTCGAAATCGCCTCTGGTGTGGCGCCACCGAACGCGCGATCATGGAGGGGCAGTCGGGTGCCGCAGCGGCCCACGCCACGACGGCCGGCGCCAGAAACGAGGTGATCTTATGGCCGAAATCATCAGCACCCCGGACGCCCCCGGATCCGCGGCCTTCGGCAGTTTCCCGTACAGCCAGGCCATCAAGGCGGCAGGACTCATCTTCGTCTCTGGCCAGGGCCCGTTCGACCCGTCGTCCGGTGCGGTGGTCGGCGCCACGATCCAGGAGCAGACCCGGCAGGCGCTCGCGAATTGCGACGCGATTCTCGGCGCCGCCGGATCCTCCATGACCCGAGTCGTGAACGCGACCTTCATTCTTCGCTACCCCGAGGACTTCGGCGGCATGAACGAGGAATGGGTCCGCTGGTTCCCGACCGATCCGCCGGCTCGGCAGGGCGCCAAGCACCCACTCGACGTCGAGGGCATCCGAATCTCGATCGCCGTGGTCGCAGAGGCGTGAGTGCCCGGACGCCGCTGGACACGATCCAAACCTACTACCGAGGTTGCAGCACCGGAGACGCAGCGCTGATGACGTCAATGCTCGCCCCGGAGGTCGTGCATTACTTCACCGGCGCCGATCCTGTACGCGGGGCCGAAGCGCTCGCGGCCTATTGGGTCGAGGACAACACGGGCGCGCAACGCACCGTGTGGACGGTCGATCGGGCGATGGTTGACCGCGATGAGGCCGTCATCGAATGGTCGATGTTCGTCAACTTCCTCGACGACCGGCCGCGCCAACGACTCCGCGGCACGGAGTGGTATTCATTCCGTGACGGCCTGATCGCGGAGGTCCGCGCCTACTACCGATGGATCCCCGGCGAGACGATCTCTGAGCTCGGCGGGTTCCCATATGCCGAGCGGGGGTATCCTGATAGTCCCGAAGAAGAGAACTCGCTGTGACGCACGACACACTGCTGCCCAAATCCGACCCACCGTCACTCGGGGATCTCGAGGCGATCACCGCCGTCGCGCGTGACTACGTAGAGGGCTGGTTCGATGGCGACGAAGCACGCATGCGCAGCTGTCTTCATCCGGAATTGGTGAAGCGGACCATCTATCACGACCCGGGATCTGGGGATTGGCGGCTCGGCCGTCCATCCGATGCGGCGATGATGGTCGGATGGACCCGTGAGGGCGCGGGTCGGACCAATATCCCCGAGGAGCGCGAATTCGAGATCGTCATCGAGGACGTGTTCCGCCACATCGCCTCTGTGAGGGTTCTATCGAGCCCCTACATGGACTACCTCCACATCGCGAAGATTGGCGATCGGTGGTTCATCGCGAATGTGCTCTGGGAAGTTCGACAAGGCGAGACTGAACCTTGACCGGCGGAGGACGGGCCACGTCAAGACCTGCTTGGATCAAACAGACAAATTCCAGTGATGGTCCGCACGCGGCGACGAGTGACCGGCAGTGGCCGGGGCCCCGACCGTGGTCAGGCCGGCCGAATCACGGGCAGGCCGAGGCCACGCGCCGCCTCGGCGAGACGGTCGTCGTAGGTCACGAACGCATCGAGGTCCGGCACGAGCTGGAGTGCCGTCGCGACGTGGATCGCGTCGAGGGTGCGAAGCGTCGGCGCCCCGAGGACGGCCGCGGCGTCGGCGATGCGAGCCGTGAGCTCCGCGGTCTCGACCGACTTTAGGATGACCTCGAGGTGACCAGCGTCGAACGCCTGTCGGGAACAGGCTCGTCGGGCCTCCATGATGCCGACCCGGCTCGTGACCACCCGTTCGCTTTCGACATACCAGCGCCGCATCTCGACGGCACCGGGCTCGTCGAGAACGAGCTTGGCGAGGGCTGACGCGTCAACGTAGGCCAAGGCCGTCACCGCTCGTCCTCGTCTCGCATCTCGATGATGATCTCGGACAGCGGCCGGGAACCGGGAATCTTAGGCGCTGGAGGGATCAGGCGATGGTCGAACGTTGCCGGCTCCACCCGGCCGTCCGCGATCATCTGGTCCAGGATCGAGAGCGTCGCCGGTGGGTTCGGGGCGAGGCGGGCGACGGGGCGACCGTGCTCGGTCACATCCAGGGTCTCGCCGGCCTTCACCCGGTCGAGGTACACGCTGAGGTTCTGGCGCAGCTCGCGGACACCAACCCGCGCAGGGCCCGCGTTCGATTCGGTCATGTAGCACATGGTAGCACATTGGCTTGTTCAGGCGCACCCCCTTGCCAACCCACGAATCCCGGATCCCGGGTACCCTTGGCTGGTCATTGCAATGCGCGATGATGCTCCGCGTGGTCGACCTGCTTCTCGAACAGGCCGTGCGCCTGCACATCAGTTCGGGAAGACAAAGGGGTCAATGTGACCGCAGGAACCGTCAAGAAGGTCATTGCCGACCGAGGATTTGGCTTCATCGCCGCCGAGGATGGCAAGGAATACTTCTTCCACCGCGATGCCCTTCAGGCACCGCTCAACTTCGACCGCCTCAATGGCGGCGAGGCTGTCACCTTCGAAGTCCAGGCGAGCCCCAAGGGCCCGCGCGCGACGAACGTCCAGGCTGGCTAGTCCGGCGTAACTGCCAGGCTTTCAGCCCGTCGACCCCCGGCTTGTCCGGGGGTCGTTCGATTCCCGGGGCAAGCACCACGTGCGACCGCACCCGAGGCTACACTCGATCGCAATGGATCTCCACGTCGTCGGACCCCTCGCCTTGCCGGTTGAGCGAGCCGCCGTGGATGCGGTGATCGGTCCCGCCGATTCTGGCTGGTCGGGAGGCGATCGGAACACCGGCCTCGACGGGCACGTGGCGCGCGGAGGCCACGCGGCGCGCGGACGGCGCGACCTCCTGCTGCCTGCTCTGCACGCCCTCCAGGACCGCGTTGGCCAGATCACCCAGCCCGGCCTGAACTACGTCTGCAAGCGCCTATCCGTGCCACCGGCCGAGGCCTACGGCGTTGCCACGTTCTACGCCCTGTTCACGACGCAGCCCCGCGCGGCCGCAGCCGCCCACGTGTGTGACGACATCGCCTGCCGCCTGGCCGGGGCGGAGGACATCTGCGACGACCTTTCCCGGACCCTGGGTCTCGCCGGAACCCCGGCCCGCGACGGGACCATGACCTGGCTTCGGAGCCCGTGCCTGGGTCGATGCGAGCTCGCCCCCGCGGCGCTCCTGACCGTGGCCGGCGAGACATCGATCCGGGCAGAGCTCGCGCCGATCGATGCCGTCGGGATCGTCGGGGCGCTCGAGGCCGCGCTGGGTGGATCGGCGCCGGCGAGTCCTTCGACCGGCATCGCCGCCGCGCGACGCTCCACTCCCCAGGCCGGTGCCCCGGAGCTCCGGCTGCTCGCCCGGATTGGCTCGGTCGATCCGACATCGTTGGCCGACTACCGAGCCCAGGGCGGTTACCGCGCGCTGGCCAACGCCATGGAGATGGGAGCCGCCGCGACGACCCGCGAGGTCACGAACGCTCGGCTCCTCGGCCGCGGGGGCGCGGCATTTCCCACTGGTCGCAAGTGGGCCGCGGTCGCGAGCCAGCCCGCCCAGCCGCATTACGTCGTCTGCAATGCCGATGAATCGGAGCCCGGCACCTTCAAGGACCGAGTGCTGCTCGAAGGCGATCCGTTCGCGGTCATCGAGGCCATGACGATCGAGGGCTTCGCGACGGGCGCCTCGCGCGGCTTCATCTACCTCCGTGGTGAGTACCCGCTCGCGGAGGAGCGTCTGCTCGGTGCCATCGATGCCGCACGAGGCGGCGGACTCCTCGGCGACGACGTCGCCGGTTCCGGTTGGGCCTTCGACATCGAGCTCCGGCGGGGTGCCGGAGCGTACATCTGCGGGGAAGAAACGGCACTCTTCGAATCCATCGAGGGCAAGCGCGGCGAGCCGCGCAACAAGCCGCCGTTCCCGGTGGAGGTCGGCCTGTTCGGCAAGCCGACCACGGTCAACAACGTCGAGACGCTCGTCAACGTGCTGCTCATCCTCGGCGAAGGCGACGGCGTGGGCGGCGGAGCGCGGTACGCCACGACGGGGACGGACGGCTCCACTGGCCCGAAGCTGTTCTGCCTGTCCGGTAACGTCACCCGGCCCGGCGTCTATGAGGTGCCGTTCGGGACGACGATGCGGGAGTTGCTCGAGCTCGGCGGCGATGTGCCCGGTGGCCGGGCCATCCGCGCGATCCTGCTCGGCGGCGCCGCGGGCGTGTTCGTGGGTCCCGAGGCGCTGGACGTGCCGCTGACCTTCGAGGGCACGCGGGCCATCGGCGCGACGCTCGGCTCCGGGGTCGTGATGGTCTTCGACGAGACCGCCGACATGGTCGGCACGCTTCGTCGGATCGCGGCCTTCTTCCGGGACGAATCGTGTGGGCAGTGCGTCCCCTGCCGCGTCGGCACGGTCCGCCAGGAGGAGTTGCTGGCGCGCCTTGCGGACGGAACGGAGGTGCGATCGCGCGCCGACGAGCTTGCCCTGCTCGCGGATATCGGCCGGGCGATGCGCGATGCCAGCATCTGCGGCCTCGGCCAGACCGCGAGTTCCGCGATCGAATCCGCATTCCGGCAACCCGAGCTGGTGAGCCTGTGACCGCTGACCACCACGCCGGCGCCGGCCCGCTACGCACGCCCGCTCCGCCGCTGTCACCCGCCATCGAGGCAATCTTCACCACGCCGCCTGCACGTGCCTCGCGCACCCCCGCGGCACCCCCGGTCGAGGCGACGGCCCCCGTCACCATCACCATCGACGGCGTCGAGGTCTCCGTCCCAAGCGGGGTCACGATCCTCGAGGCTGCCAGGGCGCAGGGACTTGATCTGCCGACCCTCTGCTACCTCGAAAACCTCGCTCCGGTCAATGTCTGCCGTGTCTGCGTGGTGGAAGTGACCGGTTCGCGGGTCCTTGTGCCTGCCTGTTCGCGACGGGTCGAGCCAGGCATGGAGATCCAGACCGAATCCGAGCGGGTCCAGCACTCCCGGAAGCTGGTCCTGGAGTTCCTCGGCTCGTCCGTGGACACGACGCTCGCGGGCCCCCGCCAGCCCGATGGCGAGATGGCTCGCTGGGCCGAACGATACGGAGCGGATGCATCGAGATTCGGGCCTCCGTCGGCGGCGGCGCCAACCGGTGCGCGCGATGCGCTCGGCCCGGGCCACCACCATGAGCCCACCGGCGCCGAAGCCGCGCACGCCGCGACCGTCGCGCAGCCCGTCAAGGTCGACAACGAGCTGTACGTGCGCGACTACTCGAAGTGCATCCTCTGCTACAAGTGCGTCGAGGCCTGCGGCGAGGACGCCCAGAACACGTTCGCGATCGCCGTGGCAGGTCGCGGTTTCGACGCCCGGATCTCGACCGAGTGGGCGACGCCGCTCCCCGATTCCGCGTGCGTCTACTGCGGCAATTGCATCGGCGTGTGCCCGACCGGCGCGCTGATGTTCAAGTCCGAGCACGACATGCGGGCCGAAGGCACGTGGAATGAATCGGCCCAGACGGTGACGGAGACCATCTGCCCGTACTGCGGCGTTGGCTGCGTGCTCGACCTCCACGTCCAGGACAACACGATCGTGAAGGTCACCTCGCCGATGGACTCGTCGGTGACCGACGGCCACCTCTGCATCAAGGGCCGCTTCGGCTTCGAGTTCACCAACGAGCGCCGGCGCGGCTGAGCACAGCGAGTGAAACCAGAACTGGCCCCCGGCGCGACGGCCCACGACAGACCTGTCGGGCTCAGGAGCCCGCTGCACGTCGAGATCCGTGGCAGCGGATCAGACCTCGTGATGCTCCACGGTGGTGGCGGCGGGATTGACGATCTCGCCGAACTCCGAGAAAGGATCGGGGCTGGCCGCCGCGTGATCTCGCCGGACCAGCGCGGGCACGGCCGCTCGACCGGTGACGGGGAGATCTCGTACGCGGGACAGGCAGCCGACACGGCTGGACTGCTGGATGAGCTCGGGGTTCAAAAGGCCGATGTTCTCGGCTGGAGCGATGGTGGGATCGTCGGGCTGCTGCTGGCCTGCGACCGACCCGACCTCGTCGGCCGGCTGGTCGCGATCAGCGCGAACGCGGCCCTTACCTCGGAGCCGCCCGCGGTGGTGACCCGAGTGACCGAGTGGATCGCTAAGGCACACGCGGGCGACCTGTCAATGCCCAATGGCCGCGACGCCCTCCCGAAGGCAGGGGCGGAGTGGCCGGAGGTGGCGGAGCGGATCCTCGCCATGTGGCGACACGGTCCGGATATCGAGATCGAGGACCTCGCGCGGATCACCGCGTCTGTCCTGTATCTGGCGGCAGATGCAGACATCGTCCCACTGGAGCACACGGTCGCGATGGTCCGGGCGACCCCCGGTGCCCGCCTTGCCATCGTCCCGGACGCCGATCATCACCTGGTCCTGAAGCGCGTCGACGAGGTTGCCGCAATCGTGGAGCGATTCCTGGCCGGCTAGCCGGGGGCGCGCTCGTTCCTGGCAGCGGCCTCGGCGATCCCCCGGACCCGCTCAGCGCGTGTCTCGGGCCGAACGGCGAAGGCTACCCAGGCCAGCATCCCCTTCCGCGCACTCGGCGGAAAGGCCGCGAAGTTGGGGGCAGCCGCTGGCAGCGCGGCCAGCGCTGCGGCGAGATCCGACGGGATCTCGAGCCGCTCGACGCTGTCGAGGATCTCCCACGAGCCGTTGGCCCTGGCCCGCTCGATCGCGGCAAGCCCGGCCGGCGCCATCAGGCCATCGGCCATGAGCCGCTCGATCCGTGCCTTGTTCGTTGCCGCCCAGCCACTGCGCGGCTTCCGGGGCGCGAAGTAGAGGCGCGTCCGTTCGTCGTCGATGGCGCCGCCCGTGCTGTCCACCCAACCGAAGCAGAGCGCCTCCTCGACCGCCCCCTCGTAGTCGAGGACGATCGGACCCGAGCGCGCTCGCGCCGAGCGCGGACGCCAGAGGACGAGCCACGCGCCACTCGTACCAGCGTGATTCGCTTCGAGCCACGCGCGCCAGGCGGCGCGATCGTCGGCGTGGACCAGGGGTGCGTCGTCGAGGGCGGACATGCTCGCGTCTCCGGCCTTCAGCCGACACCCATGAGTTCGCGGAGATCGATTCGGCCGTCATGGGTGTACACGTTGAACCCGTCGCCGCGCAGGAAGCCGACGAGCGTCACCCCGAGTCGATCCGCCAGGCGAACGGCGAGATCCGACGGCGCCGACACGGCGCAGATGATCGGGATGCCGGCCACGGCGGCCTTCTGCACGATCTCGAAGCTGACCCGGCCGCTGACCATGAGAATCCGGTCCCAGAGCGGCATCTCATTCGCCATGACCCGGGACCCGATGACCTTGTCGAGGGCGTTGTGGCGGCCGACGTCCTCCCGGATGACCACGAGGCGCCCATCGGTCTCGAACAGGCCCGACGCATGCAAGCCACCGGTCCGATCGAACGCAGCCTGCGCGGCTCGAAGCGCGGATGGGAGCGACAGGATCATCGCCCGGGAAACGACCGGGAGCCCTTTGGGCAGCGGCTCGCAGCGGACGGCGACATCGTCGATCGAGGCCTTGCCGCAGATACCGCAGGACGCCGTCGCAACGAAATTGCGCGGTTTGGCGATGGCAGGATCGAGCTTTTTCGCGAGGCGGACGACGATCGCGTCATCGGGTTCCGCCATGAACCCGGGGTCGCCGGCCTCGAAGCCCGTCACCTCGTTGCCGTCGATCAGCCCCTCGCTCGTGAGAAAGCCGACGGCGAGCTCCTGCTCGAAGCCGGGGGTGCGCATCGTGACGGCGACGTTGACCGGTTCCTGGCGAGGCCCGCCCGCTCGAATCTCGAGCGGCTCCTCGCCGACCACGATGTCGTCGCGGACCTCGAGTTGAACGCCCCGCACGGCCACGACTTTGATGCTCGTCAGGTGGCGGGTGGGCAGCTTCGGATCCAGCGGTGTCGTCACGAATCGAGTGTAGTCTGGCCGCGATGCACGAGCCCATTCTCACGAGCGCTGAGCGAACATTCGTGGCCGAGGCCCGGCGGGCCGTGCTCGCCACGATCCGCCCCGACGGCGAGCCACGCCTCGTCCCGATCTGCTTCGTGCTCGCCGACGCCGCAGACGATCTCGGCCGCCCGATCCTCTATTCCCCGCTGGACGACAAGCCGAAGGCGTCCGCCGACCCGCACCGTCTGGGACGGGTACGTGATCTTCTCGTCCTCCCGGCGGTGACCGTGCTCGTCGATCGCTGGTCGGAGGACTGGCTCCACCTTGGCTGGATGCGACTCTCGGGCCGCGGCGTGCTCCTGGAACCCGAGCCACGGGAACGCGAGGAGCACGCCGGCGCCGTGACCGCGCTCCGGGCGAAGTACCCGCAGTACGCGGACCACGACCTTGAGGGTCGCCCCATCATCCGGATCGCGATCGACCGAGTCCGGCGCTGGGGCGACGTGGCTCCGGAGCCGCCGACCGGTCAGGCCGTCCCGGGCACGGCGGCTCGGGCCGCGGCCTCGACGACCGACTCCTGACGGCCGAGGATCCACACGGTCACCCCGAACCAGACCACGAAGGCGATGCTGCCCGGGAGCGTCACCGCCAACGGCAGGCCAACGACGAGCGATGTCATGTGGATGAGCTTGAACACAAACACGATCGCGGTGAGCCCCGGGTACCAGCGGGGCATGCTCCGCCAGCCGGCCATCACGATCGCCAGCGCGAACGCGCCCGGGTAGCCGGCCTCCATCGCCTCCAGGGCGCTGTTGTACGTGAAGTCCCACACGAAGAAGGTCGGCAGGATGTCGCTCCCGGCGGCGAGCGTTCGGACGAGCGCCATCTCGATCGCGCTCCGGACGAGGAGCAGCGCGGCGGCAACCAGGGCACACGCAAAACCCACGTTGGCCCAGAACGCCGCCGACTCTCGCCGCGCCAGCGCCTCCCGAAGCGCAGTCGCGAAGACGAGGAACCCAATGATGACGACGAACTGGCCGAGCCCGAACAACAGCAGCGCCGAATTCGCATAGTGCGCCTCGATCGCCCCTCGATCCGTCGATCCGGTCACGCGCTGACCGACGGCCAGCGACGGCCCGATGACCTCGAACGCCAGGATTCCCGCCAGCGTCAGCCAGCCGGCGACCGATCCGATCCGGGTTGAAGACATTGATCCACCCTCCTTGGAGACTAGAACGACGTTGTGATAGTAGAACGTAGTTCCAATCTGTCAAGATGGTTCGACGATGGCCTCCGCGACGACACGCCAGCGCATCCTTCGCGCCGCCCGCCAGATGGTGAAGCGCGGGTCAGACCTGCCCGTGGACGAGGTCGCCGCCCGCGCCGGAGTGTCCGTCCAGACCATCTATGCGCACTTCGGCTCGAAGCGCGGACTCATCCTTGCCAGCATCGACGACATGCAGCGGGAGATCGGGCTGTACGAGGAGCTCGAGGCGGTCTTTGCCAGCCCACACGGTGAAGCCGCGCTGCGGCGGATGGTTGGTGCGACGTTCACGTTGTGGGACC
This sequence comes from Chloroflexota bacterium, assembly GCA_031369685.1. Lineage (GTDB taxonomy): Bacteria > Chloroflexota > Limnocylindria > Limnocylindrales > CSP1-4 > UBA5189. Next base: position 9,923 of record JANMPD010000137.1, read on the forward strand.
GAGGCTGGCCGCTCGTCGCGTTGACGCTTCGGGCGCGGCGGGTCGACCGGGAATTCGGTGCGCAGATGGCCGAGATCGACACCATGCGCCGATCGCACCTATGGGTGATCTGCCGGCGGCTCGACGCCGAGGGACGCCTGCGAACCCCGGGGGCGCCGGAGCCGGCGGCAGACATTGCCTTTGCGCTGACCACGCCAACGGTCTATGAGGACCTCGTCCGCCTGCGCGGGTGGCCATCGGATCACGCAAGCGCAACGGTCGCCGGCATCGTGGTGGACGCGATTGTCGATCCCGCGACGGCCCCGGTCACGGATCCCGTGCCCGACTGGGGTTCGCTCGGGCTCGGCGCTCGAACGTCTTTGCGCTGACCGGCCCCACCCTCCTCCACCGTGACCGCCTCGGTCAGGATGAGGCCCTCGGCCTCGCGTCCGGCGATCCCCGAGCGGTCCAGCCAGGATTCGAGCCGCGACGGATCCACCATGGCAAAGCGAGCGTGGTGCTCACGGGGACGAGGATCAGGACGAGCAGCCATTGCCATTCACCGCCGAGCGCGAGCCACCCGGCGATACCGCCGACGAGCGCAGCGAAGCCCTCGGCCCGCAGCCAACGCCGGACCCAGGGCGTGGTCTCCCCGAGGTCGACCGGCCGTCCAGCCGCGCCGTCAGCCAGTGGACGGGCCCGCAGCGGCCTCCCCGGCCGCGGCCCGTGGACGCGGCGTCCAGCGGTCCGGACCTTCCTCGACCGGTACGGCAAGGCCCTCCAGGAGGCGCCTTGACGCCTCCGCGACCTCGACGATCGCGGCATCGAACACGGGCCCGTTCCGGACCGATGGGACCCGATACCCGCTGACCTTCCGCACGAACTGGCGTGCGGCTGCTTCAATCTCGCCGGTGGTGGTCGCCGTCTCGGACCGACGGAGGGTCTTGATGCTTCGGCACATGACAGGAGGGTACCCGTTCGGGATACCCTCGTGCGGTATCCACCCAGGGATGAAGGGGACGCCGGGTTGCTGGTCGAATCGGTTGTTCACGTGGTCAGCTTCGCTGCAGGCTTCGCGCTCGTCGCGCGGGCGCTGCTGTCGGCCGTCAGGACATTCATCCTGCCTCGGGGCGCCCGCGACCGGATCGTCGCGTTCGTGTTCCGTGAGCTGCGCCGCACATTCAACCGCCTTGCCCCGAAGCATCGTCCATACCCGTTCCGGGATCGAATCTTCGCCTATTACGCCCCGATCGCTCTTGCCCTGCTGGCCGTTTCCTGGCTCATCCTGGTGCTCATCGGTTTCGCGGCGATGTTCTGGAGCCTCGGCGGCCACAGCGTTGGCGACGCCATCCGGCTGTCAGGTTCGTCGCTGCTCACGCTCGGATACCGAACACCATCGGGCGGAGCCGAGACGATCCTCACGTTCGCAGAGGCGATCACAGGCCTGGGCCTCGCGGCGCTGCTGGTCGGATATCTCCCGACGATGTACGCCGCGTTCGCGAGGCGGGAGCTCCAGGTCAACCTGCTCGAGGTCGTCGCGGATCGACCGGCATCGGCTGTCGCCTGGTTCAGGCGCGCTCAGCGCCTCGGTCGCTGGGACACGCTTCACGAGGACTGGATTCGCTGGGAGACGTGGTTCGCCGAGGTCGAAGAGTCACATACCACGCTGTCGGCGCTCGCTTTCTATCGATCCCAGCAACCGGAACACTCGTGGATCGTGGCGGCCGGCGCGGTCCTCGATGCCGCGTCGCTCTCCCGATCGCTCCTCGACATCCCGAAGGACGTCCAGGCCGATCTCACGATTCGGGCCGGCTACCTCTGCCTGCGGCGCATTTCCGACTTCTTCGGGATCAAGTACGACGCGTCCCCGGCGCCGACCGACCCGACGAGCGTCACCCGGGACAAGTTCGAGGCGGCCGTCGCGGAACTCGAGGGGGCCGGGGTCCCGCTTCGTGCCGATCGCGACGCGGCGTTCGCGGACTTCAACGGCTGGCGCGTCAACTACGATCGCCCACTCCTCGCGATCTCGCGCCTCGTCCTCGCGCCAGAGGCGCCCTGGAACACGGCCGAGGACCGGGCGACATTCGGGCGGTTCGGCCCGACCCCGGGCGACGCAGGCTAGGACCTCGATGGACCGCTGGAAGACCATCGTCGAGCCGTTCCGGATCCATTCTGTCGAACCCGTCCGGATGACGACGGTCGAAGAGCGGGCCGCTGCCCTCGAGGCCGCCGGCTATAACCTGTTCAACCTCCATGCCGACGACGTCCTAATCGACCTCCTGACCGACAGCGGGACGGGTGCGATGTCGCGCGACCAATGGGCGGCCATCCAGCACGGCGACGAGTCGTATGCCGGCAGCCCGAGCTGGTTCCGGTTCCTCGAGAGCGTGCAGGAACTGTTCCTGTTCAAGCCCGTCATCACCACCCACCAGGGCCGGGCGGCGGAGAAGATCCTGTTCTCGGTCATCGGCGGGCCGGGCAAGGCGATCCCCAACAACACGCATTTCGACACGACACGCGCCAACGTGGAGTTCACGGGCGCCGAGGCGGTCGACCTCGTCATCCCGGAGGGGCGGGACCCATCGGCAATCCACCCGTTCAAGGGCAACATGGACATCGAGGCGCTCGACGCGTTCCTCACTGCCCGGCGTGGCGACGTCCCTGTCGTGTTCGTGACGATCACCAACAACTCGGGCGGCGGCCAGCCGGTTTCGCTGGCGAATCTCCACGCCGTGCGCGAGGCCTGCGATCGCCACGACGTCCCGCTATTCCTCGATGGCTGCCGGTTTGCCGAGAACGCCTGGTTCATCAAGCTCCGCGAGCCGGGACAGGGCGAGCGCTCGATCCCGGACATCGTCCGCGAGATCGCCTCGCTCGCCGACGGCATGACGATGAGCGCGAAGAAGGACGGGCTCGCCAACATCGGCGGCTGGCTGGCGATGAACGACGACGCGCTTGCCGAGCAGTGCCGGAATCTCCTGATCCTGACCGAGGGCTTCGTTACGTACGGCGGCCTGGCCGGCCGCGACCTCGAGGCGATCGCCCAGGGCCTGCGGGAGGTCGTCGACGAGGACTACCTCCGCTACCGGATCCAGTCGACGGCCTACTTCGGCGAGGCGCTGGCTGCGGCCGGGGTGCCGCTCGTCCAGCCGTTCGGTGGCCACGCCATCTACCTCGATGCCCGCGCCTTGCTATCCCACATCCCGCCGCTCGAATATCCCGGCCAGGCGCTGGCCGTGGCGCTCTATCGCGAGGGCGGCATCCGCGGCTGCGAGATCGGCACGGTCATGTTCGGCCAGCACCCAGACGGTACCGAGACCGCCGCCGCGATGGACCTGGTCCGCCTGGCGATCCCGCGCCGCACCTACACCCAGAGCCACATCGACTACGCGATCGAGGTCGTCCAATACGTGGCCGAGCGGGCGTCGTCCCTGCACGGCTTCCGGATTGCGCACCAGCCAGCGGCTCTCCGCCACTTCACGGCCCGGTTCGAGCCACTCGCGTAAGTCGACCCAGCGTCAGCCCGTGGCGGCCAGCAACTGCCGGATCACCTGCTCGGAGCCGTCGTAGTCGCCCTCGCCGTAGTGGACGTGGCGGATCTGGCCGGACTTGTCGATGAAGAAGAACGCCGGCCAGTAGCGGTTGCGGAACGCGTGCCAGGTGTCGAACGTCGGATCGAACGCCACCGGGTAGCGAATCTCGGCCTTCACGACCGCATCGCGGACGTTCGCGATCTCGCGCTCGAAGGGCAATTCGGGCGTGTGGACACCCACCACCACCAGGCCGACGTCGGCGTAGCGCGCCTCCCAGGCCTTCACGTACGGCGCGACGTGGATGCAATTGATACAGCCGAACGTCCAGAACTCGACGAGGACGACCTTGCCGCGCAGTGACGCCATCGTCAGCGGATCCGAGTTGATCCAGGCGGTGATCCCGGTGAACTCGGGCGCCTGGCCGAGGTTCTCGAGGGCGACGTTGCTCGGCAGCGAACTCGCGATCGGGGTCGGCAGGTTGTCCGTCGAATTCGAGCCGCCGACGATCGTGCCTTCGCCGATCGGATTGCCGCTGGGCCCTGTGCGAAGCATGTCGAGTTCCTCCTGGATGGCCGGCTCCTGTTCGATGGCGATGAGCGCCCCTGCCCAGCCGGCGGGCAACGCATCGGCGACCGCGGTCTGCAGCCCTCGGTCCAGCCCAGTCCCGACGAGCAGCGCGGTCACGAGCATCGCGAGCCCGAATCCCCGGCGCAGTCGAATGCGGGAACTGAGGCTCCGCATCGCCTCGCCGGCGCGTCCGCCCCAGCCCGCGATGATGGCGATCGGCACCGCCGCCCCGGCGACATAGGCCGTGGCGATGGCGAGTGTCTCGAGGCTCGGTCCGTGGACCGCAGCGGCCGCGATGACCCCGGCCATGATCGGGCCGACGCACGGAGCCCAGAGCAGGCCGATCGCCGCGCCGAGCACGATGCCTCCGCCGAACGCGGATCCGCGTTGGTCACCGGCAACGCGCACGCCGATGCCGGCCAGCGGGCCAAGGCGCCGCTCGAAGAATGCCTCGACCCGCCGCACCGCGAGGCCCAGCCCGGCGCCAACGAGCACGACCACCGACACGATCCGGAGCCCATCGGTGGTCAGCCCGACGGCCGCGAGCGCGGCGGCAAGGAGCACCGTGGCGCCGATGAACGTGACCCCGAACCCGAGGACGAGTCCGGTCACGCGCCGGCGGCCGCCGGTCGACCCGGCCCCGAGTGCGAGCGGGATGACCGGCAGCGCGCACGGGGCGAGGATCGTCAGGACCCCGGCGACGAAGGCGAATACGACGACGAGCAGCATCCAGGCGAGCATCCTCGACGCGCGTGACGGCGCGATGACGCCGAGAATGACCGCGTGCCCCGCCGTTCGTTCGACCTGACTGCGCCGCTCGACCTCGTCACCGTGGCCGGGCTGCACTTCCGCGGTCGCGGCGATCCAACCGGCCGCGTCTCGTCTCGATCGCTCGTCCGGGCAATGCGGACGCCCGACGGACCCGCGACGCTCCTCGCCGAGCTGCGCGGAGCGCGCGTCGAGGCGGAGGCGTGGGGTCCGGGCGCGGACCGAGCGCTCGAGGCACTCCCCGCGCTCCTCGGCCTCGACGACGATCCTCTCGGTTTCGATCCATCGCTCCACCGCGTCGTGGCGGACCTCGCGCGTCGGCGCGCACATCTCCGGATCGGCTGGACCGGCGCGGTCTTCGAGTCATTGCTTCCCGCCATCCTCGAACAGAAGGTGACCGGCGGCGAGGCAGTGACGGCGTTCCGCGGCCTCATCGCTGGTCAAGGCGAACCGGCGCCGGGGCCCATCGCGGCGACCCATCGGCTCCGGCTCCAGCCGTCACCCGAGGCGCTGGCCGCGCTCCCCTATTACGCGTTCCACCCGCTCGGCGTGGAGCAGCGCCGGGCCGACGTGATCCGCCGCACCGCCCGGGAGGCGCCGCGGCTCGAGCGACTCGCGCACCTGCCCGGGACGCGGCTGGAGGTGGGCATCGCCGCCGCAACCGTGCTCCAGGCGTTGCCGGGCATCGGCGTGTGGACCGCGGCCGAGGTGACCCTCCGCGCGCTGGGTGACCCGGACGCGGTCAGCGTCAACGATTTCCATCTCAAGAACCTTGTATCGTTCGCCCTGGCAAACGAGCCGCGCGGCACCGACGAGCGGATGCTCGAACTCCTGGAGCCGTGGCGCGGCCATCGAGCGCGAGTGATCCGGCTGCTCGAACTCAGTGGGATCGCGGCACCGCGATATGGACCACGCTACCCGTCACCGGATCGACGCTCGATGTGACCGTGGGAACCGGAGCGCCTCACCGTCGTCTAGGCGGCATGACCTACCGAACGCTCATCACCACGGTCCTCGCCATCGCCGCGGTCGCCGCCGCCTGTGGGGGCGGCTCCGCAACACCTGGCCCCACGGCCCAGACCCTCGGAGGCCGCACGTTCCTCTCGACCAAGGTCGATGGGCCGGCCCTCGTCGCCGGCACGGTCATCCGGATCACCTTCAAGGATGGCAACGTCTCCGTCAATGCCGGATGCAACAGCTTCGGTGGTCCGTACCGGGTCGACGGCAACAACCTCGTCGTCGGGCAGATCGTCACGACCGAGATCGGCTGCGCGCCTGATCTGATGGCCCAGGACCAGTGGATCGCCGGGCTCCTCGGTGGCGCGACGATCGCGCTCGAGGGGAACACCCTCACCCTCGCCCTGAGCGGGATCCGCGTTACGTTCCTCGATCGCGTCGTCGCGGACCCGGACCGGCCGCTGCTGGGCACCCGCTGGGTCGTCGACGGCATCATCACCGGCGGCGTCGTGTCCAGCGTCCCGGCCGGCGTGACCGCCGCGATCACCCTGACCGACAAGCATGTCGATGTCGAGACGGGTTGCAACACGGGCGGCGCGACCGCGCAGGTCGCGGACGGGTCGATCACCTTCAGCGACCTCGTCCTGACGAAGAAGGCCTGCCTCAACGGAACCGCGGCGCTGGAGAGCGCTATCGTCGCGGTGCTGCGAGGGACCGCGTCGTACGCGATCCAGGCAGACGCCCTGACGCTCCAGTCCGGCGCGCTCGGGATCACGCTGCGCGCGACGCCCTGAGCTCGGGCCGGCGGGGGAGCCCCGTTCGGCCTCCCAAGCGTGACTCAGCGAGGGATCGCAAGCGCGTGTGGAGCACGCGCGATCGCTAACGCGTTCGAAGCGCCTCTGCCATGGCGGCGAGATGCGCCGGCGTCGAGCCGCAGCAGGCCCCGATGATCGAGGCGCCCGCGTCGCGGATCTGGAGTGCGTAGTCGGCCATCATCGACGGCTCGGCCCGATAGACGGCCTCCATGTCCACGAGCTCGGGCATGCCGGCGTTCGACTTCGCGACCAGGATCACATCGGGCTCGGCGGCCCGCATCTTCGCGATGACCGGGATGATCTCGTCAGGCCCGTTGCCGCAGTTGCCGCCGATCGCGTCGGCGCCCCACTCGGCCAGCGAGTGCACGGCGGTCTCGGGCTTGACGCCCATCATCGTGTGGCCCCGGGTATCGAAGGTCATCGTCGCGATGATCGGGATCGACGAGGCGACCTGACGGACCCCGACGATCGCCGCCCGGATCTCCTCGAGATCGGACATCGTTTCGATCCAGATGACGTCGACGCCACCCGCAACAAGCGCAGAGGTCTGCTCCGCGAAGATATCGACCGCCTCGTCGAAATCGAGCGTCCCGATCGGCATCATGATCGAGCCGGACGGGCCGATGTCGCCCGCGACGAGCGCATCGGATCCGGCGGATTCCACCTCGGCCCGGAGCAGAAGGGCGGCCATCTGGTTGAACTCCGCGACCCGGTGCTCGTTGCCGTGCAGGCTCATCCGCAGGCGGTTGCCGCCGAACGTGTTGGTCAGCAGGATCCGAGACCCGGCATCGAGATAGCCGCGGTGGATGCGCCGGATGACGTCGGGCTGGGTCAGGTTCCAGAACTCCGGCGGATCACCGAACTGGAGTCCGGACGCGAACAGCATCGTGCCCATGGCGCCGTCGGCGAGCGTCGTCGGACCGGCCTGGATCGTCGATTCCCACCGTGCACGCTGGACGGCAGGCGGAATTGGGCCCGGGGTGCGGTCGGTGGGATTCGCTTCGATGGTCACGTCAGGTGCCGCTCCGTGGAAGTGGGTCTGCACAGTGTCCCATCACGCCGCCTGAAGCGCACACCACGACCTCGACTGAGTGGCGATGACCCGAAACCGCTTCATGCCGTAGCCTTGGCGAGTGCAATCGCGGTCAGGAGCGGCAGCTCGCTCGTCGCTCAGGTTCGTCGCCCTGGCAGCCGCGATGTTCCTCGCCGGCTGCGCGACCCAACCTTCCGCCTCGACGGTGCCCGATGCCCCGCCCACAGGCACGCCGGCGGCATCGCCATCTGCCGGGCCGTCGAGCAGTGCGGTCGTCCCGTCGCCATCTCCTGGTCCAGCGATTCTCGTTGGTGCGGGTGACATAGCGACCTGTGCCGGGACGGACGATTCGGCCACCGCGTCACTGATCGCCGGGATCGACGGGACGGTCTTCACCGCCGGCGATAACGCGTACGAAGAGGGAACGGCGGCGAACTTCCGCGATTGCTACGCACCGACCTGGGGCCGATTCCTCGACCGGACGCTGCCGGCGATCGGCAACCACGAGTACCTCACGACCGACGCCGTCGGCTACTTCGGGTACTTCGGCAATGCTGTCGGCGACCCATCCGAGGGCTGGTACGCACGACAGGTCGGCACATGGCGCGTCTACATCCTCAACAGCAACTGCAACACCGTCGGCGGCTGCCGGGCCGGATCACCCCAGGAACGATGGCTCCGAGCCGACCTCGCGGCCAATCCGACGGCGTGCGCGCTTGCCATCTGGCACCACCCACGCTTCAGCTCCGGCGAGCACGGGAACTTCGTATCGATGACGCCCATCTGGGAGGCGCTCTACGACGCCGGTGCCGAGCTCGTGATCAACGGCCACGACCATGACTACGAGCGGTTCGATCCCCAGACGCCGGCCGGCAAGGCCGATCCGAATGGCATCGTCGAAATCATCGTCGGCACCGGGGGCAGGGGCCTGCGGGCCGTCGGCAAGCCGATCGCGAATTCGGAGGTTCACAATGACAACACGTTCGGCGTGCTGAAGTTGACGTTGTCGGATGGCTCGTGGGAGTCCACGTTCCTGCCGGTCCCCGGCCGGACGTTCACCGACACGAGCACCGGCACCTGCCACTGACCGGGAGCGGACACAATGCCTGAGATGCCGAAGTTCACCAAGTCGTCGCCCGAGATCGTCGAGCGGTTCAACGCGGTCCTCGACCGGCATGCATCGCCCGACATGCTGATCAAGCCGATGTTCGGGTACCGCTGCGCCTGGGTCAACGGCAACATGGCGACCGGCCTGTTCGCGGACGAGTGGTGGGTCCGCGTGTCGGAGCCGGATCGCGACGCCCTCCTCGAACTCCCCGGCGCGCATCCGTTCGAACCGATGCCCGGCCGCTCGATGGGCCGCTACGTGGTCATGCCGCCCGACGTCGCGGCGGATGATGCCGGGGTGGATGCCTGGCTGGCCAAGGCGATCGAGTTCACCCGCACCGTGCCGCCCAAGAAGAAGTAGACCTGGCGCGGTCCCGCTGGCGCTCGACGAGCGGCCCGGAACAGCCTCATTTCCGGCGATCGGCGAGCCGGCGCCGGGCGATGGCCAGCGGCAACAGGATCGCGAGGGTGCCGACGATCAGGAGCGCCAGGGCCTGGGGTATCGAGTACAGGAGCGTGGCGATGTCACGCTCGGGCTGGTCACAACAGGCGCCACTGAGCGGCGCCATATAGGTCACGAGCCAGACCAGGAGAACCAGCAGCGCCGGCGGGATCGCCAGGATCCGGACCCGTCCGATCGGCTCGATGACGTTCAGCAGCAGGCCGACCACGCCGATCACCGCCAGACCCACGACGAGCGACGTGAGCCCGATCCCGATCCACGGCTGGCGCGCAAGCAACCAATCTCCCGCCACGATCGCTGAGCCTCCGGTCAGCACGACGCCGACGGCCAGAAGCAGCAGGCCCAGGCCCAGCGTAACTCGGGCGAGGACACGCAGCCCGTACACGCGACCGCGACTCAGTCCGAGCCGGGACGAGTCATGGCGGCCGGGTCGATGGCCGCGTCGAACGCCTCGGCGTTGACATAACCGAGGGCCAGGGCCGCTTCGCGAAGCGTGGTCCCCTCGTGATGGGCCTTCTTCGCAATCTCGGCGGCCTTGTCATAGCCGATCGACGGGGCCAGTGCCGTGACGAGCATCAGCGAACTGCTGACATTCGCCCCGATGCGCACGATGTCGGCCTCGAGGCCCTCCACGCAGAACTCGCGGAAGGATCGGCAGCCGTCGGTCAGTAGTTCGATCCCGTGAAGCAGGTCGTGGGCGATGACCGGCTTGAAGACGTTGAGCTCGAAGTTTCCCTGCGAGCCGGCGATCGTGATCGCGGCGTCGTAGCCGAAGACCTGCACGCAGACCATCGTCAGCATCTCCGACTGGGTCGGGTTCACCTTGCCGGGCATGATCGACGAGCCGGGCTCGTTCTCCGGCAGGCGCAGTTCGCCGAGGCCGGCGCGCGGCCCTGACCCCAGCCAGCGGATGTCGTTGGCGATCTTCATGAGGCTCGTGGCGAGCGTCTTGAGTGCGCCAGAAGCGAAGACCGTCGCCTCCTGGCCGGCGAGTGCCTGGAACTTGTTCGGGGCCGTGACGAACGGCAGGCCGGTCAATTCGGCGATCCGGGCCGCGACGCGTTCGGCGAACGCCGGATGGGCGTTCAAGCCCGTCCCGACGGCCGTGCCACCGAGCGCGATCTCATACAGTCCGGGCAGGGCGGCCTCGAGGCGGGTGATGCCCCCGTCGAGCTGCGCGACGTAGCCGCTGAACTCCTGGCCGAGCGTCAGCGGAACGGCGTCCTGGAGGTGGGTCCGGCCGATCTTGACGATGGCCTCGAACGTCGATGCCTTGGCATCGAGGGCATCGCGAAGGGCTCGGATGCTCGGGATCAGGTGCTCGACGATCGCCAGCACGACGGCCATGTGAAGCGCCGTCGGGAACGTGTCGTTGCTCGACTGGCTGCGGTTGACGTCGTCGTTGGGGTGGATCGGGCTCTTGCCACCCCGCGTACCGGTGGCCATCTCATTCGCGCGGCTGGCGATGACCTCGTTGACGTTCATGTTCGATTGCGTGCCGGAGCCGGTCTGCCACACGCGGAGCGGGAACTCGGCGGCCAAGGCTCCTGACGCGACTTCGTCCGCGGCACGGACGATCAGGGCGACCTTCTCGGCGGAAAGCAACCCAAGCTCGCCGTTGACCTCGATCGCGGCGCGCTTGAGGATCCCGAACGCCCGGATGATGCCAGGCGGCATCGTGTCGTGGCTGATCGCGAAGTGGTGAAGGCTGCGCTGGGTCTGGGCGCCCCAGTGGTGATCCGCAGGGACATCGATCGCGCCCATTGAATCGGACTCGATGCGAGTGGCCTGACGGGTCATGCGGTCGGTCATTCGTTCGCTCACTCGATGAGTATGGCGCGGTCATGGCACCGCCGCGACCTCCGGCCTGCGAGGGCAAGGTGCCGGCTGTTTCGTGCGAACGACTTAGGGTATTGACATTGGAGTGACTTCAGGGTCTAGGGTGGCGATATGGCACCGATTGCGGAAAGTGGATTCCTCGTCATCGCCGACCTCACGGGCTACACCGCCTATCTCTCGCGAAGCGAGATTGAGCACGCTCCGACCATCGCCGGGGACCTGCTGGAAACGATCATCGGGCGACTTGAGCCGCCTTTTCGGCTGGCAAAACTTGAGGGCGATGCCGCATTCCTGTATGCGGAGGACGGCCTGGCTGACCCATCCCTCCTGATGCGGGCCCTCACGGCGTCCTACGTCGCGTTTCGCCGCCGTCTACGGAGCATCGAGGGGGCAACCAGCTGCTCCTGCAACGCGTGCGGCCTGGCACCACGGCTTGACCTCAAGCTCGTGGTCCATCACGGACCGTTCGTTCGGACGGTGATTTCCGGCCGGGACGAACTGGCGGGCTCGTCCGTCATCGTGGCTCATCGACTCCTCAAGGGCACGACCGTTGCGACTGCCCCGATGCACGGCTTCGCCCTTTTCACCCGCGACGCCATCGACGCCCTTCGCCTCGATGCGATCGCGCTGGGCCTCGTCGAATCACGCGATACGATCGAACACCTCGGCGATGTATCAACATTCATCCTCGACCTCGAGCAGATATGGAGCGCGGAGCGCCGCCAGCGCCGGCTCAGCGGGACCACAGGCAGCTCGGTACTGGATTTGACCGTCGACCTGGAGACGGACCCCGCAACTGCCTGGGACTACCTCACGGCACCCTCATTGCGGCCTCTGTGGGAGGGACCCATCGTGATCGCGGAAGTGCTTGCAGGCGGGCAGCGCGGCGTCGGTACGACTTCGCAATGCGTCACCGGGCGTCTGGCTACGCTCGAGGAGATTGTCGACTGGCAGCCGTCTGACCATGCCGGTTGGCGGCTTGCGGTCCCGGACGTTGGGCCAGTCGAGGCAACCCTGGACCTGGCTCAAGTTGAGGACGCAACGCGGGTGCATCTGCGCTGGACCGTGCCCACCGAGATGTCAATGGATCCGCTCGTGGTTGAAGGCCACGTAGCGGCGAAGGCTTTGGCGTTTGAACGACTGGCTCGACTGTTCCAGCGAACGCTGGCGGCGGCCAACTCCACGGAGGCATCGAAGTGATCACGTTTCGGTTCGAGGAAACGATTGGCCGTTCGGCAGAGGATGTTTGGGCGCTGGCGGCCGACATCAACCGCCATCCCGAGTGGATGGGCGTCACGGAGGCGACGATTCTGAGCGGTGACTCGACGACGATCGGCGGACATGGGCGCGAGGTCGTGACGATGGGCCCGTTTCGCTGGGTTATGGACTTCGTGGTGACGGCGGCGACGCCCGGTCGACGGATCGGCTGGCGGGCGACCGGCGGCGGTCCTTTCACCGGCGAGATGGCGCTGGACCTCGAGCCACTGGGGCCATCTTTATCTCGAGCGTCATGGCACGGAGAGGTGCAAGTTCGTGGGCTGTGGCGCCTGCTGACGCCGATCATGGCCAAAGAGGTGCGGGCCGGCGAGGCCGGCGAGTTACAGCGCCTGAAGACGCTTGCGGAGGGCTCCCCGCCGGCGAACCCGGCCGGGGCTTGACATTCGAGTCACTTCAACGTTGAGTATAACCATGCGTATCGGCGAACTTGCGGATCGTGTTGGAGTCCCGGCCGACACCGTTCGGTTCTACGAACGGGAAGGGTGGCTGCCACGACCGGCGCGTCAGGGCAATGGCTACCGCGAGTACGCGTCGGCCGACGTTGAGCATCTGCGCCTGCTCATCGACCTGCGTCGGCTCGACCTCCCGCTCGACGAAGCCGCGAAGCTTGCCTCGTGGTGCCATTCGGGCCATTGCGCGGACACGGGATCGCAGCTGCCGACGCTCATTGCGGAGCGCCGAGCCGATGTCGCGGATCGCCTGGGCCGCCTGCGCGATCTCGACGCACGCCTTGCCGATCTCGAACGGCACGTCGCGGCACCAGCGCTGAGCGTCCGCGATGGCGCCCCGGCCCGGGTCACGCTGTCGGTGCTCGATTCGGGCGGCCCGTGCTGCGACGCTGCCGCGGCCATCACCGGGGTCGCCGAGGGTGGCTGCGCCTGCTGCGCCCCGGACGCCTGACAGACGATCGACGACCCATTCGAGGCCACTCGCGGCTCTGGGCGATTCTCGGACGGGCGGAACCGAGCGTCCCACCCCGGCACTCCTCAAACGACGTGCGACTCACCGATGAGTTCGCCACGGGCGAAGCGCTCGAGGGCGAGGGTCGAGACGTCGACGACCGGCGCCTGGCCGGTGATCAGCGATGCAAGGACCTTCCCGACGACCGGGGCGTGCTGGAAGCCGTGGCCGGAGAAACCGTTCGCGAGGAACAGCCCGTCGAGACCCGCCACGGGGCCCAGGATCGCGTGACGGTCCGGCGTCATCTCGTAGAGGCCCACCCACGAACTCGTCAGGCCCGCATCGGCGAGTGCCGGCAGGACGGAGATCGCGGTCGGCAGGAGCTGGTCCGCGATCCATCCGTGATCGACGATGGTGTCGAAGGTCGGGACCGCGTCGCGGCGAGGTGGCATCCCCATGAGCACGCCTTCGCCCTCACGGTGGAAGTAGAACATCGTCGCGCTGTCGATCACGAGGGTCCGTCGATCTGGTCGCCCGTCGAACCCTGACGTCACGACGATGTGGCGGGGTTGCGGCTCAATCGGCAGGACCAGGCCACAGGTTGCCGCCAGCGATGTCGCCCAGACGCCCGCGGCATTCACGACGACGGGCGCGTCGATCGAGCCGCCCGAGGTATCGACTCCAACGACCGCGCCTCCGTCGGGACTCGCCCGGATGGCTTCAGCCGTCGTCCCGAGTCGGATGTCCACACCGAGTCTCCGGGCGAGCGTCCCGTAGCCGCTCGTGAGACCGGACGGATCCGCGATGCCGTCGTCAGGCCCGAATGTCGCTCCCACGAGATCGTCGAGAGCCACGCCCGGCAGGAGCTCCCGGGTCGCGGCGGCGTCCAGCTCGTCCACGCGAGCGCCCAGGGCTCGCTGCATCGCGGCTGCGACGCGGTACTCGTCCCACGCCGCCTGATCCCGCACGAGGAACACGTATCCGTCGACGTGGACATCGAGGGCAAGCCCGTGATCGGCCGTGAATTCCCTGATCATCCGCACGCTCTCGAGGGACAGCCTGACGTTGATCTCGCTCGAGAACTGATGCCGGAATCCCCCTGCGCAACGGCTGGTCGAGCCGAGCCCGAGGGCTGCTTCACGCTCGAGCAGGACGATCCGGCCGGCGCCTGCGACGGCGAGGTGATAGGCGATGCTCGCGCCCATCGCCCCACCGCCAACGACCACGACATCGGCCGCGTCGCTCATTGCCGGACCTCGGGAGTGGTCATGTGTGCATGGTGCCAGCGCCCATGCACACGCGTCGCCCTAACCCGAACCAGGCGTTCGCAGGCCCGCCCGGCGCTCGGCCGGTATCCGCAGCACGATCCGATCGAAAAGCTCGGGCAGGAACCAGTGAAGGCCGTACAGGCGGCAGCCAAGGCAGTACCCGGTCACGGCCAGGAGGGTCTGGAGCGCGGCCACGGCCGCGATCGGTAGCCAGAACCACGGTTGGGCGCCGATGACGAAGAGGGCCAGGCCGGCCAGATTGACGAGGGCCCCGAAGGCCTGTGCGAACCGGGGACCGAGCTCCGGTTCGACCGCTGACGGGGCGCCGAGCCCGAACGTGCGACGGATCGTCGGCCACGGTCGGCCGAACACGAACCATTGGGTCCCGCGGGCGGCGCTGACAGCAAGAGCGATGCCGACGCCAACCGCGACGAGCGGTTGATTGAGCGCGATGCCGACGAGGAGTGTGAGCGCCGAGAATCCGGCGCCGAAGCGCTGGCCTCGAGGGTCGATGGTGCGAACGCGAATGACGGAAGACACGAGAACCTCACGGTTGGAGACGAAGCAAGGGCCGGGACGGGCAACAGCCCGGCCGCGGCCGTACAAAGGGCGCGGCCATCAAGGCCGTTGAGAACCAGGATGCGGACCGAGGAACAGCCGGGTGGACTGTCGGGCTCAGGCCCGCTCGATACAGAGGCAGCGGCCCAGGATTTCCAATCGCACGGTCGTCATGAGCCGAGGCCCGCGGCGAGAAATGCTGAGTAGGACGGGTCGATCGGTCGGGCGAGGCCGCCGGAACCAGTGTGCGCGTCCTGTGTGGACGCCGCCTCGGTCTCGACGTCCAGGCCGAACCACTTCGCATCGGGCGTCTTAACGCCATTGCCCGTGACGAGCGCCACGACCTCGTCGTTCGGGCCGATCAGGCCGCGTTGGACGGCTCGCTCGAGACCGGCGACGGTCACTCCACCGGCGGTCTCGGCGAACAGCCCTTCGGTCCGCCCCAGCCGGCGGATGGCTGCCGCCGTGGCCGCATCCGGCACGGATTCGATGGATCCGCCGGTTCGTCGTGCCAGGGCGAGCGCATACCGTCCGTCGGGCGGCGAGCCGATGGCGAGGGACCGGACGATCGTATCGGGATTGCGGACCGGGCGAATCTCATCGACGCCTTCGGCGAACGCCGTTGCAACCGGCGAGCACCCATCCGGCTGCGATCCGATGAACCGGACCGGCTTGTCCTCGACGAGTCCCGTCGCAACGAGGTCCTCGAACCCTCGAGCGACCTTCGTGAACAGGCTGCCCGAAGCGATCGGTGCCACGACCACGTCGGGCAGGCGCCAGCCAAGCTGCTCGGCAACCTCGAAGGCAAGCGTCTTGCTACCCTCCGAGTAGTAGGGCCGCAGGTTCACGTTCACGAACGCCCAGCCCTCTTCGTCGGCGATCTCCAGGCTCAGCCGGTTGATGTCGTCGTACGTGCCGTTGACGGGGACGACGGTCGCACCGTAGCTCAGCGCGTGGTCGATCTTGGCGGGCTCGAGGTTCAACGGGACGAAGACGACGGCACGCATCCCGATGGCGGCCGCCGCGGCGGCCGTGGCGCCGGCGAGGTTACCGGTCGATGCACAGGCGAGGGTTGTGAATCCGAAGTCCGACGCGCGGGCCGCCGCGATGGCCACGACCCGATCCTTGAACGACAGCGTCGGGTTGCGGGTGTCGTCCTTGAGGCGCAATTGCCCGCTCCGCAGGCCAATTTCGGCCGCCAGGCGATCCGCCTTGATCAGCGGCGTCGATCCAACCACGAGCCCTCGCGTCGGCGCCTGCTCGACTGGCAGGAGCTCCAGATATCGCCAGATGCCCGGTTCGCGAGCCTCGATCGCAGCACGCGACACCTGGGCACGGATCGCTTCTCGATCGAGAGCCACCTCGAGCGGCCCGAAACAGGATGGACACACGAAATGAGGACCCGTCACCTCGGGGCGCTGGCAGTTGCGACAGCGCAGCCCGACGATCCTGGAGCGCGATGCGGGGTCCTGGGCGGCGCTTGCGGCTTCGGCGGCGCGTCGCTCCGCGGCCGCGTCGCCCTCCCGTCGCTCGGCCCGCGCGCCGCCCCGCGCTGCGTCAGCCGTTGACGCATTCGCCAGTCCGTCTCCCGGCATGGACAGCATCGACCACGCCCGGTGGCGTGAATCGGTGGTGCTCGTGTCGGTCGGCATGACGGAACTCCTGGTCGTGGGACGCGCCCGAGGGTCGCGCTGATGGCTGGCCTGCCTGACCGAGAAGTGGGCCGGGAAACAAGAAACCCTTCCTGCGGGAAGGGTCAATGGGTGATCCCTATCTCGCAGGTGGTTGTCCTGCCCGGAATTGGCACCTTGTCGGCGTCTCCGCCGATAGGTTGTCGTGGCTTCAAAGGGCCGGTCCCTCCACCACTCT
>JANMPD010000154.1:0-2678 GCA_031369685.1 Chloroflexota bacterium
GCCGATCACGATGACCCGCTTGCCGAAGATCCGGTCGAGGGATCGGGTCAGGCGATGGGCTCGCACGCCGGGCGTGGCATGCAGCGTTCGGACGAGCTTCTCCTCGTCGAGCCCTTCGACCTCGATCTCGATCTCGACGGCCCCGGCCAGGTTCGTGCTTTCAACGCTCGCGTCCGGGGCCGCCTCGATTGCTGTCGCGCCGGCGCTATCGTCATCGAGTCGACGGACGGTGGACAGGGTTCGCATGATCCCGCCGGCTGCGGCCAGGCGCTCCGTGAGCGCGGGGATCGTCCGGCCTGGATCGTCGATGACGGCACGAGCCGCGACCGTGGTCGGGAGGGTGGTTCGACGAGACACGGCCGACGCGCTCCAGCGTCAGCGCGCGCGCACGTCGGAGACGGACATCTCGTCCGGATCGAGTCCGTCCGATGCGTCGTGTTCCTCGAAGGCGAGGGCGAGACCTTCGAAGGCGAGCCGCGTAGCCACCGGATCCGAGGTCGTGAGCATCAATGCCCCATCGGTATCCTCGGCAACCCCGACGATGCCGGTGATATTGACCGAGCGCTCGCCCAGGGCCGCGGCGACGCGCGCCAGCGAACCGGGTTTGTCGTCGAGCTGGACCGTGAACCAGACGGACACCGCGCACCTCCTGTGTCCCTGATGGTAGCCGACCCGCTACGCTTCGCCCGATGTCGCTGCCCACGTTCGCCTACCGCCTCATCGGGCGCTTCTCCGTCACCCGGTTCGATCAGTTCCTGCATCCGTTTCTGTATCGTCGGGCCGCCGGCCGCGGCATCCTCAGCCGCTTCCTGGGCAACGAGATGCTGCTGCTCACGACGACCGGCCGGCGCTCGGGCCGGCGCCGCTCTGTGGCCCTGTTTGCGTTCCCGGTCGATGAGCCGGCGGGTTCCTGGGCGGTCATCGGCTCGCGCGGTGGGAGCGGCGAACTTCCGGCCTGGTATCACAATCTCACGGCACATTCCGATGTCGAGGTCCAGGTTCGTGGCCTCCGGTACGCGGCGCATCCTCGCGAAGTCTTCGACGCCGCCTACGAGTCGATCTTCGAACGCGCCGCCGAGGCGTATCCCGGCTACCGCCTGTATCGAGCGGAGGCATCGTTTCACATTCCGATCGTCGTTCTCGAGCCGCGGGCCGAGTCGCGATGACCAGTCGTGCACCTGGCGGGCCGGTCATCCAGGTCTTCGGACGAGAGGACCACCCGTTGACGCGCGCCGCGTTGCGGTACTTCAAG
The DNA here is from genome assembly GCA_031369685.1 of Chloroflexota bacterium. Classification (GTDB taxonomy): domain Bacteria; phylum Chloroflexota; class Limnocylindria; order Limnocylindrales; family CSP1-4; genus UBA5189. The sequence goes on from JANMPD010000154.1 coordinate 1,253, forward strand.
GAGCGGCGGCTCGAGATCCAGTTCGTCGACCTGCGCCGCAAGCCGATGGCCGCCAGCGAGTTGCGCCGGTTCGTCGAGCGCCTCGGGGCGATGGCGATCGCGGATACGGCCGGGCGCGCATGGACGGACGCCGGCCTGGGCTATCTCAAGATGACCGACGCCGAGCTGGGCGAGCGGCTGCTGCTCGATCAACGCCTGCTGCGCCTGCCCCTCGTGCGGATCGGAAAGGGCTGTGCGACGGGTCGCGACGAGGCGGCCTGGACGGTGCTCCTCACCGGGACCTGAGGTCGGTCAGGCAGTGCGCCGACGTGCCCGAAGACCCAGCCCGATCCCGAGAACGACGAAGCCGCCGCCGATCACGGTCCATGTCGGGTCCCCGATCATGAAGCTCCGCCCGCCGGTCAGGATTCCAAGACCCTGGAGCATCCAGACGAGACCCGTCAGCACGATCGCGATGGCGAGCACTGTTCGGAGGGGTGAGCGCGCCGGCTGGGGAGCGGCCGGCGTGGCGGACGCCGCCTCGTCCGCCGACGGCACGGCCGCCGACGGCGTGGTGTCGCGCCGGACGGCCTCGCCTTGCTCGGGGACCGCTGGCTGTTCGTGCATCGGCGTAGCATGCCACCCAAGCCCGATTCGAGCGGCAGACCGGAGGTTTCAGCGTGTCCAGCGACGATCATCCCGGCGAACCCATCAGCGATCATCGCCGGAGCGGGCGGATGACCATCGGCCCGCGGGCTGCGGCCCGGATGTCGGGCGACCCGACGATGACCGAGGATCGCAAGCTCCTCGAGCCGTCGGCGCGCCCCGCCTTCCTGAACACGGATCCATGGCGAGCACTCCGGATCCTGTCCGAGTTCGTGGAGGGGTTCGATGCGCTGGCCACGGTCGGACCGGCCATCACCGTCTTCGGCTCGGCGCGGGTGGATCCGGATTCATCGGCCTACGCGACGGCACGCGAGATCGGGCGACGTCTGGCCATGGAGGGCTACGCGATCATCACCGGAGGTGGACCCGGGATCATGGAGGCCGCCAACCGAGGTTGCCAGGAGGGCGGGGGCCTGTCGGTCGGCTGCAACATCGAGCTTCCCCACGAGCAATACGTCAACCCGTACCTCGACCTCAGCGTGGAGTTCCGCTACTTCTTCGCACGCAAGACCATGTTCGTGAAATACGCCGACGGCTTCGTGATCCTGCCGGGCGGCTTCGGGACGATGGACGAGCTGTTCGAGGCCCTCACGCTCATCCAGACCGGCAAGATCCGCCATTTCCCGGTGGTCCTGGTCGGCACCGAGTTCTACGGCGGGCTGATCGACTGGTTCCGGAGTCGACTTGTGGCGGACGGCATGATCGACGCCCAGGACGTTGATCTGGTGACCGTCACCGACGATCCCGAAGAGGTCGTGCGAATCGTCAACCGGGCCTCCCG
>JANMPD010000199.1:0-2919 GCA_031369685.1 Chloroflexota bacterium
GTTCTGTATAGTCATGCGTCCATGGATACGCTCAACGGTGGTTCAACGGCGGTCGGAGACCCGATTCGCGTCGGCGTGATCGGCGCGACCGGGTACGTCGGCGGGGAGCTGATCCGGCTGCTGGATCGTCATCCGGCGGTCAGCCTGGTCGGGCTCACCGGTCGCGATCGAACGGGCGATCCGATCGGCGGCGTTCATCCGCACCTGTCTTCGACCGGGCTGACGCTGGACGGCGAGTTGAAGTCCGATGTCGATGCTGTCTTTCTCGCCCTGCCGCACGGCACGGCGGCGGCCCGCGTCGGCGCCTTCATGGACCGCGGGATCACCGTTATCGACCAGGGGCCTGATTTCCGGTTGCGCGACCCGGCGGACTACCCGCGCTGGTATGGGTTCGAGCATCCGCATCCCGAATTGCTGGCCAGGGCCGTCTTCGGACTGCCTGAACTGCACCGTGACGAACTCGTCGCCGCCGGGGTCGCGCGCGCCGCCGGCATCTCAGCCCTCGTCGGATCCCCCGGCTGTTATCCGACGGCCACCATCCTGGCCCTGGCGCCACTGGCCCGGGCGGGACTGATCGCGGACCTGGTCGTTGACGCGAAGAGCGGCGTAAGCGGCGCCGGGCGCGAGGCAAAGGCCGAGATGCTCTTTGCCGAGGTCAACGAGAGCGTTCGCGCGTACGGCGTCTTTTCGCATCGGCATACGGCCGAGATGGAGCAGGAACTCGGCGCGCTCGCTGCGGGCACCGGGACGGAGGCGGCGCTGGCCGGCATCGACTTCCTGCCCCACCTTATCCCGATGACCCGGGGCATCCTGGCTTCCTGTCACGTCCGCCCGACGCGAGCCGTGTTACAGCCCGAATTGGATGATCTTTATGCAGCCGCGTACCACGACGAGCCGTTCGTGAGCGTGGTTGCCGCCCCTCCGGCGACGGGGCACGTCCTCGGCAGCAACCACGTGCGCATCCACGTGCGGGTCGACGAGCGGACCGGGCGGGTCCTCGCGATGGGCGTGATCGACAATCTCGTGAAGGGAGCCGCAGGCCAGGGTATCCAGGCGTTCAACCTGGTATTCGGCCTCCCGGAGACGACTGGGCTCGAAGCCCTGCCGCTCGCGCCATGACCCTGGCCAACGAACGGGGCGAACGCTCCCCTGCTCCGTCGGGACTCCCGGTCGTCGAACGCAAGACCCGGATTCCCGCCGGCTTCACCGCGGGTGGTCGGGCGGCTGGCATCAAGGCCAGCGGGCGTCCGGATCTCGCGCTGATCGCAAGCACCGGCAATCCGCTGGCTGCGGCTGCCGTCTTCACGCCCAACACGTTCGCCGCCGCCCCGGTACGTCGCTCGAGGGAGGTGCTGGCGGCTTCGAGTGGCTGGGTGAGAGCCGTCGTATCGACAAGCGGATCAGCCAACGCGGCCACCGGAATGGCCGGAGACGAGGACCAGGTCCGGGTCGGCGAGATCGTCGCCACGGCACTCGGGATCGAGGATATCGCGGTCCTGCACCTGTCCACCGGGATCATCGGAACGCGGCTGCCACTCGACAAGGTCGAAGCGGGTATCGCGGTCCTGGCCCTGGCCCTTGCTCCGACCGATGAGGGCCTGGAGGCCGCCGCCACCGCCCTGCGGACGACCGATACCAGGACCAAGTCAGCAACCGTGACCGTGGCCCTGCCCCAGGGGGCCGATGGCACGTGCGACGTGCACGTCACGGGAATCGCCAAGGGCGTCGGGATGATCCATCCCAACATGGCCACGATGCTGTCGGTGATCCTGACCGATGCTGCGGCATCACCGGAGCTTCTCGCTTCGATCCTTCGGCCTGCGGCAGCCCGAACCTGGAACCAGCTGTCCGTCGATGGCGACACGAGCACGAACGACACGGTCTTCCTGCTCGCCTCCGGCGCCTCGGCCGCCGATCCCGTCTTGGCCGGGACGCCGGCAGCCGGCGCGCTGGCACGCGCCGTGGAGGCCGTGGCCCGCGACCTCGCGCGCCAGCAGGCTGCGGACGGGGAAGGCGCCACGTGCCTGCTGACCTGCGAGGTGGCCGGCGCGGCCGACGACGCCGACGCACGGGCGGTGGCGCGGGCCGTGATCTCAAGCAGCCTGGTCAAGGCGGCGGCCCACGGCAAGGACCCGAACTGGGGTCGGATCGCCGGCGCGGCCGGCAATGCCAGGCTCGCGAGCGCAGCCGTCCTCGAGGGAAGCGGCCTGGACCCGGAAGCGGCCCGAACACGCGCCGGTACGGCGGCGACCCTGGATCCGGATCGCCTTCGGATCACGATCGCGGGACATCTCGTGTTCGATGGCGCCGTCGGCGGCCCGCAGTCGTTCGACCGCGCGGCTACCCGTGAGGCGATGAACACCACAGAAATCACGATTCACCTCGATCTCGGGCTCGGCGACGGGTCGGGCGAGGGCTTCGGCTGTGATCTCACGGAGACCTACGTGCGCGAGAACTCGGAGTACACGACATGAGCGAGACCGTCGTCGTGAAACTCGGTGGCACCACGATCGTCGATCAGGCCCCTGTCCTGTCCGAGGTCGCGGCGCTGGCTCGGCGGCGCCCGGTCATTCTCGTCCACGGCGGTGGCAAGCGCCTCACTGAATGGCTCGAACGGATGGGCGTCGTGTCCCAGTTCCGCGGTGGACTCCGGGTCACGGACGCGGCCTCGCTCGAGGTGGCCGCCGCGGTCCTGCGAGGCGTCATCAACAGCGAACTGGTCTCGGGGCTCCGTGCCCTGGGCGTCGATGCCGTCGGCCTGTCGGGCGTGGATGGTGGCCTGCTCATCGCCGAGCGGGTCGAGGATCTCGGGTTCGTGGCGCGGGTGGTCGGGCTGCGCCGGGACCTCCTTGATGCCCTCATGGTCGCCGGACAGGTCCCGGTGGTGGCCCCGCTCGCGCGTGACGAGAACGGGATCGT
>JANMPD010000209.1:0-4065 GCA_031369685.1 Chloroflexota bacterium
GTCGGTCCGGCATGCGGTCCGCGAGATCCTCGAGCAGGTCGAGCGCGATGGCGCGGCCGCGGTCATCGAGCTGAACCGACGCCACGGCGGTGGTGCTGCCAGTGGACGACTTGTCATTCGGCGAGACGAACTCATCCGAGCCTCGGCCGACCTCGAGCCGTCCGTGCGGGAGGCGCTCGAAGTCGCGATTGCGAACGTTCGATGCTTCGCCACGACGCAGCGTCCCAGCAGCGCCACGACCACCATCCTGCCCGGTGTCGACATCGAGCGGCGCTGGCTTCCGGTGGCCCGCGTCGGCGCGTACGTTCCCGGCGGTGGGGCTGCGTACCCCTCGAGCCTGATCATGACCGTGGTCCCGGCGCAGGTCGCCGGCGTCGAGTCGATCGTCGTGGCAACCCCCGCGGCAGCCGACGGCACGGTCGATCCGGTGCTCCTTGGCGTCGCCGGGATGCTCGGCGTCGACACGATCGTCGTGGCCGGCGGCGCCCAGGCGATCGGAGCCCTCGCCTTCGGCATGCCGAGCGAGGGCCTCGAACCGGTCGACCTGATCGTGGGCCCAGGCAATACCTGGGTGACGGCGTCGAAACTCGAGCTCGCCGGGCGGACCGCCATCGATCTCCCCGCCGGGCCATCGGAAGGTCTCGTGATCGCGACCCCGCCGGCCGACCCGGACCGGGTGGCGGCCGATCTCCTCACCCAGGCCGAACACGGACCCGATTCTCCCGCGCTCCTCGTCACGACCGATGTCGCCTTCGCCGATGCCGTCGAACGGGCCGTTGCCGCTCGTCTGCTTGCGGCACCGCGAGCGTCGGTCCTGCGCGAAGCGCTGCGTCGTCATGGCCGGGTGATCCTCGTCTCGGATGTTCCTGCGGCCGTGGCCGTGGCCAACGCCTACGCGCCGGAACACCTGTCGATCGATGTGCCGGATCTCGAGGCCACGGTGGCGATGGTTCGCAATGCCGGGTCCGTGTTCGTCGGCCCATGGGCCCCCGAGTCGGCCGGTGACTACGCGACCGGCGCCAACCACGTCCTGCCGACCGGCGGCCTGGCCCGGGGATGCGGCCCACTCGCGGTCGAGACCTACGGCAAGTTCATGCAGATCCAACGCATCACTGAAGCGGGATTGGCGTCCCTGCGCCCGACGATCGGGGTCCTGGCGGGCGCGGAAGGCCTGTTCGCGCACCGTGACGCCGTCGAGGCCCGGTTCCCCGGGGCCGCACCGTCGATGGATCCAGCCGGCTTGGCCGCCGAGCCCGGCCCGCCTGCTGGCGCCGTACGAACTGGGGTCGCGTCATGAGTCCGACCCCCGTGTCCTTCACGTCCCCGACCGCACCGGCCGGCTACACCTGGGAAACGACCGACGAGGAGGTTTCGGCCCGGTATGGCATTCCGATCGACCAGGTTGCCCGGTTCGACCTGAACACCTCCCCCGTTCCGCCCGACCTGGCCCTGCGCCTGCTCGCGGCGAACGCCTTCGGTCGATCCATCTCGGAGTACCCACCGTCGGACTACCGGCGGCTTTCCGAGGCCGCTGCCGCGCGCTACGGCGTCTCTCGCAACGAGGTGCTCGTGGGCGCGGGTGCGGACGAGATCCTCGATCTCATCGCCAAGGCGTTCCTGCCCGCCGGCGGAGCAGCGGTGATCCCGACGCCCTCGTACGCGATGTACCGCGTCGACACGGAACAGCGTGGCGCCGGTGTCCGGAGCGTCCCACGCCTCGATGCCGGGCAGGGATTTGCGATGGATGGACCGGCCGTGCGCGCCGCTGGCCGCGGGGCCGATGTCGTCTGGCTGTGCAGCCCGAACAACCCCACCGGACTTCCCGAACCACCGGGATCCATCGAAGCGCTGCTTGCGGGCCTGCAGGCCGACGCGGCCGAAACCTCGACCGAGCCGCCGATCGTGGTGCTCGACGAGGCCTACGCGGAGTTCGCGGGCCGATCACTGGTGGGACTACGCGCAAGGTACCCGCGGTTGATCGTGATCCGGACCGCGAGCAAGGCCTACGCGCTCGCCGGGCTGCGGGTCGGGTTCGCCCTGGCACGCCCCGCGATGATCGCGCAACTCGCGCCGTACCGGCCGCCGGGATCGGTGGCAGTCCCGTCGGTCCATATCGTGACCGAGGCCCTGCTCGATGACGGGATCCTTGGCGCGAACCTCGAGCGCGTCGCCCGCGAGCGGACGCGTCTCACGATTGCGTTCGAAGGCATCGGATGGACCGTCTACCCCTCGGTGACGAACTTCGTCCTGGTCGACTTCGGGACCGCCGCGGGCGCGGCCGCAGTCGCTGAGGCACTCCTGTCGCACGGCCTCGTCCCACGAACGTTCGGGGCGGTACACCCGCTCGCGCATTGCCTCCGGCTCACGATACGGAGCGCCGCCGAGAACGACCGGCTGCTCGCCGCCGCAGCCACCATCGACCTGGAGGAAACCGCATGACGACGCCACTCGGCTCACTCGAGGTCATGGAGTCCGGACCGCGTCTGGCTGGTGTCCGCCGCCAGACCCGCGAAACGGATATCACCGTCCGGGTGGCGGTCGATGGCCAGGGAACGGCCGAGATCGCGACCGGCATCGGGTTCTACGACCATCTCCTCTCGTCGCTTGCCCACCACTCGCTGATCGACATCCGCATCGAAGCCACCGGCGATCTCGAGATCGACGACCACCACACCGTCGAGGATGTGGCCCTCGTCCTGGGATCGGCGCTCGCGATGGCACTGGGCGACCGCGCCGGCATCCAGCGCTTCGGCGATGCTGCGGTGCCAATGGACGAAGCGATCGCCTCGGCCGTGATCGACCTCGGAGGGCGCCCGTATGCGGTCATCGACCTGCCGTTTCGAGGCGAGCGCATCGGTGCCCTGTCCACGCAGCTGATCGAGCACGCGCTCGAGGCGTTCGCACGCACCGCCGGCGCCACGCTCCACGTCAAGGGCACCGGGCGGAACGACCACCACCTTGCCGAGGCCGGGTTCAAGGCACTCGCGCGTTCGCTGCGGGCAGCCTGCGCTCGAGATCCGCGACGGGACGGGGTCGCCTCGACGAAGGGCTCACTCGGATGAGTTTCGCTCAGCCGCGGGGTGGTCTCCGGGTCGCCGTCGTCGACTACGGCGCCGGCAACCTCGTGAGCATCGAGCAGGCGCTGACGTTCGTGGGGGCCCAGGTTCGCGTGGCCACCGGTCCTGAGGACCTCCTCGATGCCGAAGCGGTCGTGGTTCCGGGCGTCGGCGCCGCCGGACCGGCGATGGACCGCCTGTCCCGGGCCGATCTCGTCGATCCGCTTCTTCGCTGGATTGCCCTGGGCCGCCCGTACCTCGGGATCTGCCTCGGGCTCCAGCTCCTGTTCGATGCCAGCGACGAGGACGGAGCGGCCACGTTCGGTGTCATTCCGGGCCGATCGGTCCTCCTCGAGAACGCGCCGACCCTCCCCCACATCGGCTGGAACCAGGTCGAACGCCGGCGAGATCACCACCTGTTTGCCGGAATCGACAACGGCGCCGACCTGTACTTCGTCCACTCCTACGCAGGCCGGCCCGAGGGCGCCGGAGCGGACGCCGTGACCCTCGCGGAGACCGAGCACGGGTCGCGGTTCGTGTCTGCCGTGGACCGCGGCAATGTCCTGGGCGTCCAGTTCCACCCCGAGCGAAGTGGCGGGACGGGCCTTCGGATCCTCGGCAACTTCGCTCGCTGGGCGACCGCGATGGCGGCGGGTGCCGGCGCGGAGCGGAGTCCGGTCGGCGCCGGTGGAACAGCAGGCGGCGACTGAGATGCTTCGACGCCGCGTCATTCCGTGTCTCGATGTCGCTAACGGACGGGTGGTCAAGGGCACGCGCTTCGTCGATCTCGTGGATGAGGGCGACCCGCCCGAGCTGGCGGCCCGCTACGCGTCCGAGGGTGCCGATGAGCTCGTCTTCCTCGACATCACCGCCGCACCCGAAGGTCGCGGCACGCTCCTGGACATCGTCGAGCGCACGGCCCGCAGGGCCTTCATCCCGCTCACCGTCGGCGGGGGCGTGCGCACGGTCGAGGACATGCGGCAGGTCCTCCGTGCCGGCGCCGACAAGG
>JANMPD010000232.1:0-7641 GCA_031369685.1 Chloroflexota bacterium
CGTGAGCGTCGCGCCCACACGATCCGGCGCATCGTCGCCTTCTTCCGGCCCTACCGACTCCAGGTCGGGGTCGTCACGGTGGCCATCCTGCTCACGAGCGGTCTCGGCATCATCAACCCGATCCTGCTCAAGCTCCTGATCGATGACGCCATCCCGAATCTCGATTTCGGGCGGCTCAACCTGTATGTCGGCCTGATGATCGCGATGCCGATCATCTCCGGCCTCATCGGCCTCGGTCAGGGCTACCTGAATAACGTCATCGGCCAGAACGTCATGCAGGATCTTCGGGCGGCCCTGTACTCGCACCTCCAGCGCATGCCGCTTCGCTTCTTCACCGAGACCAAGACCGGTGAGATCCAGAGCCGCCTCGCCAACGATGTCGGCGGCGTCCAGAGCGTGGTCACTGACACCGCATCGTCGGTCACGGCCAACCTCGCCGTGGCGATCAGCACCGTGATCGCGATGGTGATCATCGACTGGCGACTGACGGCGCTGTCGCTAGGCATGCTGCCGTTCTTCATGTACCTGACCTATCGCGTGGGCAAAGTTCGCCGCGAGGTGAGCGGCGAGACGCAGAAGTCGCTGGCCGAACTTTCCGCCGTAACCGAGGAGACGCTGTCGGTCTCGGGGATGCTGCTGTCCAAGACCTTCGGCCAGCAGGGCGCCGCGATCACTCGATTCATCCGGTTGAACAAGCGCCTCGCGACATTGCAGATTCGCCAGGCCATGGTCGGTCGGTGGTTCTTCATGATCGTGGGAACGGTCTTCAGCATCACGCCGGCGTTCGTCTACTGGCTGGCCGGCTGGCTGGCCATCAACGGCGACCCGTCGGCGCCCACGATCGGCGACATCGTGGCCTTCACGACACTCCAGTCCCGGCTCTTCTTTCCGCTCGGCCAGCTCCTGAGCGTCCAGGTCGAGATCCAGGGAGCACTGGCCCTGTTCGACCGAATCTTCGAGTACCTGGAGATGGACCCGGAGATCGTGGACGCGCCTGACGCCGTGGCGCTGGATGCGGCCACGGTCCAGGGCGCGATCCGCTTCAGGGACGTCGCGTTCCGGTATCCCGTCGCCCCGCCCATCGTGAAGGCCGCCGACCCGCACGCAGCGCAGCCGGACGAGACCGACGAGACCGACGAGACCGACGGGCGCGGGGCGACGACCACAGAACCCGCATCGGCGGAGCCTGCGCAGCCGTTCGGCATCGAAGGCATCGACTTCGAGGCGGCCGCGGGCGAGCTCGTGGCCCTCGTCGGGCCCTCTGGATCCGGCAAGACGACGACGACCTACCTCCTGCCGCGGCTGTACGACGTCGCCGCGGGGTCCATCGAGATCGACGGCACGGATATTCGTCAGCTGACCCTCCAGTCGCTCGGATCGGTGATCGGGTTCGTCACGCAGGAGACGTACCTCTTCCACTCCAGCGTCCGCGACAACCTGCTGTATGCAAAGCCCGAGGCGACGCAGGCCGAGCTGGAGGCCGCGGCCCGAGCCGCCGCGATCCATGAGCGCGTCATGGAGCTCCCGGACGGCTACGACACGATCGTCGGCGAGCGTGGCTACAAGCTGTCGGGCGGCGAGAAGCAACGAATCGCGATCGCCCGGGTGCTCCTGAAGGACCCGCGGATCCTGATCCTTGACGAGGCGACGTCGGCCCTCGATACGGTCAGCGAGCGGTTGATCCAGGCGGCTCTCGAGAAGCTGGAGCGCGGCCGAACGACGATCGCCATAGCCCATCGTCTATCGACGATCCTGCGTGCTGACCGGATCCTCGTGTACGACAAGGGCCGGATCGTCGAGCGCGGCTCGCACGCTGAGCTGCTGGCCGCGAATGGGCTGTACGCCCGTCTCTACCACGAACAATTCGAGGGGCCGTCCGAACCTCCAAATCAGGAGGCCACCGGGTGATCGGCGTCCTTCGCCGTTCGGGGGCGCGGCCAAGGTCTATGATGTCCGCACTCACCACGGGACCAATCTGCATCGACTGATGACCAAGGCCCGCACCGCCGTCGGAGCCGCCCAACCGAAACCCGGGGTTTCACGCCCACGGTCCGCTCGATCCGTGCCGCCGCCGCCGACTCCGGAGCCTGCGGCTGACCCGTACCGGGCGCTGCTCGAACAGATGGCTGACGGATTCGTCGCCTTCGATCGGGAGTTCCGGTACCTGTACGTAAACGGGCGCGCCGGCGAGCTCCTCGGACGCTCCCCGGACGAGCTGGTCGGGAACGGCTACTACGACCTCTACCCAGAGGCGGTCGGGACGCCGTTCGAACGTGCCTACGCTCGAGCGATGACCGAGCGGATCCCCATCGTGATCGAGGACTACTTTGCTCCGTGGGATCGTTGGTTCGAAAACAGGATTTCTCCGACCCCTGACGGGATCTGCATCCTCTTTTCGGAGATCACGGAGCGAAAGCGGGCGGAGCAGGTCGTGGGCTTGCAGGCGGATCTCCTCTCGAGCGTCCCCGAGGCCGTTGTCGCCACGGACGAGAACCTCAAGGTCATCTACTGGAACACAAGCGCCGCGAATCTCCTCGGCTGGTCCTCGACCGAGGCCATCGGCCGGTCGATCAGCGATGTCGTCGAGGCCTGGTCCGAGACTGAGCGATCCGGGATCATCGATGCGGTGCGGACAACCGGCTCCTGGCACGGAGAGGCCCCTCGGCGGCGGCGCGACGGGTCATGGTTCGACGCCAACATCCATCTCGCTGGGCGCCGAAGTCCGGATGGCAGGTTTCTTGGTCTCATCGGCGTGATCGAGAATGTCACGCAACGAAACGTCGAGTTCCGCAGGAGCAGGTTCCAGGCGCAGCTCCTCAATGGTGCCCACGACGCGATCATCGTGTTCAGCCCCGACCGGCGAATCCAGCTATGGAATCGCGGCGCCGAGGAGCTCTTCGGGTGGACCGCCGCGGAGGCGATCGGTCAAACGACGGAGATCCTCGGGTTCCTGATTGTCGCCGAACAGCGTGCGGAAGCCGCGGAGACTCTTGCCCGCGGCGAACGATGGCGTGAGGAGATCACGTATCACCACCGCGATGGGACAGCGTCCGTCGGAGACGCGGTCGTAGCCCCCGCGATCGGAGAGCAGGGCGAACCAATCTTTTACAGCGTAGTCCGTGACGTCACCGAACGGGTCAGGCTTCAGGGCGAGGCGGAGGCCGCCCGGCGCAGCCTCGAGGCGCTCCACGAAGTCGAGCTCACAATCATCGAGACATCGGACTTCGGCACGGTTGCTGCGGCAGCGGCCCGAGCGGTACGCGCGCTGATAGGCTGCGACCTGGCGGCCATTGGTCGCCTCGACCTGTCCACCGGCGACCTCGTGGTCTCGGCCGTCGATGGCGACTCGGCGGTCATGGTCTCAGGATTACGGGTCGAAGCAGGGCGGGAAACGCTTGACGCGCTGCGTGCTGGCGAGGCCGTCTACATCAGCGACCTCGCGGTCCCGGCCACGGGCAACGCGTCCGCGGCTGCGCTCTCGGCGGAGGGCTGGGGCGCGGTCCTCAATGCACCGCTGCAGGTCGAAACCGAGCTGGTCGGGAACATCACCATGTTGTGGCGGTCCGCTCCATCTTCGGTTCACGATGTCCAGGCCATCCTCACTGACATCGGCAATTGCGTCGCAATCGGGCTCCGGCAGATGCACCTGCAAGCCGAGATCGCAGAGCACGTGGCGGAACTCGAGACGAGAGTCGAGGCCCGAACGGCCGAGCTGGCTGATATCAACGCCGAGCTGGATGCCTTCAGCGCCACAGTCGCGCACGATCTGCGCGCGCCCCTTCGGTCCATGCACGGGTTCGCCCAGGCACTCGTCGAGGATGAAGGCGAGAATCTCTCGGATCGCGGGCGCGATTACACCGATCGAATCCGCGGCGCCGCCCATCGGATGGAAGCCCTGATCGCCGACCTCCTTGAGTACAGCCGGCTCTCTCGTTCCCGGCTGAACCTGCGCGACATCTCGCTCGATTCCGCGCTCCAAAGTGCACTTGGACAGGTCAGTGGGGCCATCGAGGAGCGCGGTGCCGAGATCGATAAGCGGGCGCCACTCGGTCACGCTCGCGCCGACCGACCAGCCCTGGTCCAGGCACTGGCGAACCTGCTCGGCAACGCCGTGAAGTTCGTCCCGCCCGACCGAACACCCAAGGTCACCGTGTTCGCCGAGGCGCGTGACGGGCGCCGCCGCCTTTGGGTGGAGGACAACGGCATCGGTATCGAGTCGCGGCATCGCGAGCGGGTCTTCCTGCCCTTCGAACGGCTTCATGGGGTTGAATCGTACCCGGGCACGGGCGTCGGGCTGGCGGTGGTCCAGCGTATCCTTGGGCGGATGGACGGCGAATGCGGTTTCGAGTCGGAGCCGGGGCTGGGCAGCCGATTTTGGATCGAGCTTGCGGATACGGGTCCTGCGTGACCGTCGATCCCCAGATGCCGATCCTGGTTGCCGAGGACAACCCCGATGACGCGCTGCTCTTGACCCGTTCCCTTCGCAAGGCGCGGATCACGAACCCGGTGATTGTGGTTCCCGACGGGGACGGCGCGATCGACTACCTGAGCGGCACCGGGGCCTACACGGACCGAGATCGATATCCGCTGCCGGTCGTCCTGCTCCTGGACCTGAAGATGTCGCGCCGGTCAGGCTTTGAGGTCCTGGCCTGGCTGCGCGAGCAGCCAGGTGTCCGCACCCTCCCGGTCATCGTCCTGACGTCCTCGAAGGAGTCCCGTGACGTCAAGCGCGCCTACGAGCTTGGTGCGAACTCCTACCTCGTCAAGCCCGGCGCGCCGGATGACATGGTTGAGGTCATGAGGGGTGTGGGCCTGTACTGGCTGATCCTGAATGAGCCGCCGATCTTGCCGTCATGACGAAATCGAGGGTGCCCCAGGCGGAACTTCCGCGGTCGGGGGCGCGCATCGTGGTCATCGACGACAGCCCGGACGATCGGACCCTGGAGGCAAGGCTCCTCCGCCAGTCGGATCCGAATTTCGAGATCATCGAAGTTGCCGACGCTCAGGGCTGGGCCACCGTCCTCGAACTGGGTGCCTTCGATCTCGTCGTCACCGACCTGAACCTCAACTGGTCCGACGGACTGACCATCGCTCGTGAGGTGCATGTGCGGTGGCCGCAGCGTCCCATCGTCGTTGTGACGGGGACAGGGACCGAGGAGCTCGCCGTCGAGGCGATGAAGGCCGGGGTCGAGGATTACGTCCTGAAGCACCGCGATCGCATCCTCAGGCTGCCGAAAGTCGTGAACGGAGCCCTCATGCGAGCGGCGGGACGTGAGCTCGATCGCGGGGCTCGGTCCCGCCTCGATCACGACATAGCAATCCAGGCAAGCGTTTCTGCCTCGATCGGACGGATTCAGCTAGGCGACACACCCGAGGACACCGCCCAGAAAATCTGCGCGGAGATCCGGGCGACCCTTGGGCTTGGATTCGTCGCCATAACGTGGTTCCTCGGCTCTGACACGATGGTCCTGGCGATCGAAGCAATTGGGCCGAAGCCCATCGAGCCACTCGACATACTCCCGCCGGCACGGTCGGCCTATCTTCGTGAACGTTCCGGCCACGGCCCGTGGATCGAGGACGGGCTGATCCAGTTGCAAGAGGATCCCGATGCCCGTTATCGGCGAGACGCTGGCCCCGAGCGACCAGCGATCAATAGTTCGTCGTTCTTCGGGGCCTACGCGCCACTCGTTCGGGCCGGCCAGACGGTTGGGCTGATCATCGCCGCCTCGGAGGGCAGCTGGTCTATCGAGGAGGTCGCAGACCGCCTGCCGCTCCTGATGGAGTATGCGACGCTTGCGGTTGCGCTGGTCGCACCCGGAATGATCGATCGCTCGGACGCGGCCGCCATGGCATCGGATGTACGGGCCATTGTCGTGGCTCGTGCCTTCACGATCGTCTTCCAGCCGATTGTCGGTCTGGCCAGCAAGGTCGTCGCCGGATACGAGGCGCTGACTCGTTTTGATGACGGGATTGCTCCCGCGATCCATTTCGCTCGTGCCCAACGGGCCGGCGTGGGAGTCGAGCTGGAGATAGCTGCCCTCGAGGCGGCAGTCGAGGCATCGAGGATCCTGCCGCCATGGGCGTTCGTCAGCTTGAACACGTCCTCGGAAACAGTGCTCAAGGCCGGGCCGTTCTTCTCGGGTCTTCGAGCGCTCGGGCGGCCGGTCGTACTCGAACTGACTGAACACGAATCAGACCTCGACTCGTCGAGCCTCGTCGAGGTCTTCAGCGGCCTCGGAGATTCTGTTCGTCTCGCCATCGATGACGCGGGCTCCGGCTACGCCGGACTCCAGCGTGTCCTCGAGCTCCGGCCACAGTTCGTGAAACTCGACATCGAATTGGTTCGCAACGTCGACACGGATGCTGCGCGCGAGGGACTCATCGCGGGCTTGGTCCATTTCGCTCGGGCAACGGACGCTGCGCTCATCGCCGAGGGGATCGAGCGGGAGGGTGAACGGGTTGTCCTCCGTCGATTGGGTGTCTCCTTCGGCCAGGGTTTCCTGCTGGGCCGTCCGGGTCCGGCAACCACCTGGGCGGCAGGTCAGCCAGCGTCAGAGTAGGATCGAATCGCTCCGCATCACAGGACCTGAGGTCGGCACGCCCCAATGACCACCGTTCGCACCGCCTCGCTTGTCCATGCGCACGGCAGTTCGTTTGCCGCCACCACCGGCACGGGAAGAGCCTTCACGTGGGGCGATGACGCAGCGGTCCCTGAACTGAGCCCCGTAGAGACGGTCGCGGTCGCGCTCGCGGCGTGCAGTGCCATGGATGTCGTGTCCATCGCCACCAAGAAGCGTCAGCGAATCACTGCCTACTCGGTCCAGGTCCGCGCAGAACAGCGCGACGAGTATCCCCAGATCCTGACCCGGGTGGACGTGACCCACGAGGTCGAAGGACCGAACGTGGACGAGGGCGCCATCCGCCGCTGCATCGAACTGTCGGCGACCAAGTACTGCCCGGTGAACGCCATGCTGTCGGCCGGGGCGACCGAGGTCCACCATCGCTACGTCGTCCGCGGCACCGGGGATGCCCCATTCGAGGCAAGTGGTGAAGTCCTGGTGACCGGACCGTACCGTCGCCCGGACGTGATCACGGCCTAGGGTCGGCGGGGCCGATCGGACCGCCTGTTGTGCATGACTATTCATCTTTCTGTATAGTCATGCGTCCATGGATACGCTCAATGGTGGTTCAACAGCGTCCGGAGACCCGATTCGCGTCGGCGTGATCGGCGCGACCGGGTACGTCGGCGGGGAGCTCATCCGGCTGTTGGATCGTCATCCGGCAGTCAGCCTGGTCGGGCTCACGGGTCGCGATCGAACGGGCGATTCGATCGGCAGCGTTCATCCGCACCTGTCTTCGACCGGGCTGACCCTCGACGGCGAGTTGAAGTCCGATGTCGATGCTGTCTTTCTCGCCCTGCCGCACGGCACGGCTGCGGCCCGCGTCGGCGGATTCCTGGACCGCGGGATCACCGTTATCGACCAGGGACCTGATTTCCGGCTGCGCGACCCGGCGGACTACCCGCGCTGGTATGGGTTCGAGCATCCGCATCCCGAATTGCTGACCAGGGCCGTCTTCGGACTGCCCGAACTGCATCGTGACGAACTCATCGCCACCGGGGTCGCGCGCGCCGCCGGCATC
>JANMPD010000255.1:0-2285 GCA_031369685.1 Chloroflexota bacterium
CGAAAAGGACGTCCGGCTGCCGGGCGCGTTCGGGGATTCAAGCCAGGTTGTCGGCAACGTCACGCGCGCGGCCATCAAGACCGGCCAGCAGATCACCGTTGCGGCGTTCACGGAGCAGTCCGGAGCCAACTTCCAGTGCCCTGCGGGCTTCACCTGCATCGCGGTCCAGGTGGACCAGCTGTCGGGCGTCGGAACGCTGATCAAGACGGGTGACTACGTCGACATGGTCGCCGGGATCGGCACCACATTCCCGATCATCGACACGAAGACCACAGGGAAGGTGCTCGACGAGGCCTACGACCACACGAGCGTCAAGGTCCTCCTCCAGGGCATGCAGGTCGTCACGACACTTCTCCCGGCTGCCCCGGCAGCAGAAACGGGCGTTGCCAGCCCGCCTCCCGGCGCAAGCGCCCCACCGGCCACGGGCGGTGGCACGGCACTGAACGGTCAGCAGGAGATCGTCATCCTCGCGGTCACGCCGCAGCAGGCCGAGGTCATCAAGTTCGCCCAGCTGGACGGCAGCATCACGCTGGTGCTCCGCTCGCCGAAGGACTTCGTCGACGACCAGGGCAACCCGGTGATCCCGGAGACCGTCACGACCACCGGCATCGTCCTGAAGACGATGATCACGGACTACGGGGTCCTGATCCCCAAGGTGATCCTCGATCTCCAGCCGACCCCGGCCCCGTAACCAGTCGATCCACGGGAACTCCACCGACACCATGAACGACCAGATCAAGGTCCTGATCGTCGACGACATCCTCGAGACGCGTGACCACCTGTCGAAGCTGCTCAGCTTCGAGGCGGATATCGACGTCGTGGGCGTCGCCGCGTCCGGAGCCGAGGCGATCGAGCGCGCGGTGGCGCTCGCGCCGGATGTGGTCCTCATGGACATCAACATGCCGGACATGGACGGAATCGCGGCCACGGAGTTGCTCGCGATCAAGTGCCCGTCGGCCGCCGTCGTGATGATGTCGGTTCAGGGCGAGGCCGACTACCTCCGCCGATCCATGCTCGCCGGTGCGCGCGAATTCCTGGTCAAGCCGTTCAGCTCGGACGAGCTCAACGCATCCATCCGACAGGTATGGACGCGCGAGCGGGACAAGATGGCCCGGATGGGGATCATGGCCGCGGCCAACGCGGCGGAAGCCCAGAAGGTGGCGGCCGGACCGTCCCGGGACGGCGGGGTCGTGGTCGCGGTGTTCAGTCCGAAGGGCGGCGTGGGGCGAACCACCGTCGCCGTCAACCTCGCGGTCGCGGCGGCGTCGATCGGGAGCAAGCGGGTCGCCCTCATGGACGGTTCGCTCCAATTCGGCGACGTCGGGGTGCTCCTGAACCTCAATCCGAAGAGCAAGTCCATCGCGGACCTTGTTCCCGAACTCGATGCGGGCGAAATCGAGTCGATCGACACGTTCATCATCGACCATTCATCGGGCGTCCGGGTCCTCCTGGCTCCACCGTCGCCCGAGGCGGCCGAGCACGTCACGGCCGGCCACGCCAAGCGTGTCCTGGAACGACTCCGCGCGGAGCACGATGTCACCATCGTCGACTGCCCGGCGACCTTCAACGACACCACCCTCGCGATCCTCGATGAGGCGGACATCATCCTGACGATCCTGAGTCTCGAGATCACGAGCATCAAGAACATGCGCCTGTTCATGGAGGTGACGGATCAGCTGGGGTACGGATCGGACAAGATCCGGATCGTCCTCAATCGAGCCGACGCCGCCCTGGGCATCCGGGTCTCGGACGTCGAGAACTCCATCGGGCGCAAGGTCCAGCACACGATCGTGAGCGACGGCCGGAGCGTTGTGTATGCGCTCAATCGCGGCGTGCCGTTCTTCCTGAGCAACCGTGAGGCGCAGGTCTCACAGGACATTCTCCGACTGGCGAGCGACATCGTCGGCGCGGAGGCCAAGGTCGCGGTCGCGACCACCACCTCACCATCCACGGCGGCAGCGAGGAAGTCGCTGTTTGCGTGGCGGTGACTGACATGAAGACACGGCCCTCGGGGGCGAGGAAGGGGTTGCGGCAATGTCCCTGCTGAAGCGAATCGAGAGCCAGCGTCCGGGTCAGGAGCCTGCCGCGAGTTCCAACATGCCCGTGCCGGCCGGCCCCGCCAGTGGCGGCCCGAGCATGCCGACGCCAGCTGCTCCTCGCCTGTCGTCGCAGGCGCCCGTCCGCGAGTCGTTCCGCGACGTCAAGTTCCGGATCCAGAGCCGCGTCATCCAGGACCTCGATCCCAAGCTCGACCTGTCCAACCAGGTCGAGGTTCGTCGCCAGAT
>JANMPD010000271.1:0-2089 GCA_031369685.1 Chloroflexota bacterium
CCCGGGCGCGACACGGGCGAGGCGCTCGCGCCCGAGCCAGAGCCCGGCGAAGAGCACCGCAAGGAGAATCGCTTCGTACGCCTGCGTCGGGTGGAGGGGAATGCCCTGGGGCGCCATGGCACTCGGATTCCGGTAGACGACCGCCCACGGCAGGGTGGTGGGGATGCCGAACGAATCGCCGCCGATCAGGCAACCGAGGTGGCCGATCGATTGGCCAATGGCGGCACCCGGGGCGGCCGCGTCGAGGGCCGGGAGAAGCGGGATCCTGCGCCGGCGGGTGAAGATGACCAGTGCGATGTGTGCACCGATCAGCCCGCCGTAGAACGAGAGTCCGCCCATCCAGATCATGACGACGTGAAGCGGGTGCTCGGCGAGCATTGCGAGGTCGTGCTGGAAGACATACAGCAGACGCCCGCCGACGAGCGCCGCGACTCCCACCCAGACCGCCCCATCCGAGACGACGTCTGACCCGATCCCAAGGCGCCGGCCTTCACGCCCGGCAAGTCCGACCGCGACGGCGACTGCAACGACCACGATCAGCCCGTACCAACGGATCTGGATCCCGAGGGCCGTCAAGGCGACCGGATCGATGTCGATGATGAACGGCATGGCCTACCCCTGGACGGATCGAGCGGAGCGCCGAGATGCCCACAGGCAACCCGCCACACAGGCGACCACGGCCGCGCCGAGGGCGGCGACGGCGGCCGTCATGTCGAGGACGAGGACGGCCACGAGGGCAAGCAATGGGAGCGAGAGGATCCGCATGACGAGGGTCGCTCGGTGCGGCACCTTGAGCCGGGCCGTCTGATCGAGCGCTCGGGTCAGGGTCGAGGGTCGGCGCTCGTCGACGAACTCGATCTGACCGCGATAGCGACCCATGCCGCAGGTGAACCGGATCTCGCCCGGTGGGTGGGCCGGCAGATCGATCGTCGTCGAGCCGGTGGGGGTGAGGCGGCGGTCGATCCTGGGCGCGGAGAACACGACTCGCTCGGAGCACGCATCGTCGTCCTGACGATGAAAGACGAGCCGGAGCGGAAGGCCCGCCAGCGCCCGAATCAAGGCCGGCTGATAACCACCCTGCACGGCAACCTCGACGACCTGGTGGCCACTCGCGTCCAAACGCGCACGGACCGGCTGTTCGAGCAGCACTACTTCGGACCCGCAACGGTCAGCACAAGCACCCCGACCAGCAGCACAAGCGCCCCCGCCGCGAGCGGATGCGCAAACGCGCTCGCCATCGCCGACATCCCTGTCATCGTCATGGCCCCGCCCGCGAGCAGCAGGTCGGCTACGAGGAGAATCGCCGCAACAAGGAGCAGCGTGACGAGAAGATCAGGCATGACCTGAGTTCAGCACCCGCACCTGAGTCCCCGCTGAGGACCCGCTAACGCCGGGCTGAGAAGCGGCGGCCCGACCGGACCGACCGCAGGCTCTACACGGTCAGCAGGATCGCGAACCCCAGGACCAGCACGACGGTCGCCAACACGATCTTCGTCCCACCTGCGTGCTCGAGGTGCCAGCGGTTGACGGTCCGGATGAGCCCGGGGCGGCTGGCAAGCACGAGGAGGGCAACGAGCGGCGTGATATAGGCAAGGTTGTAGAGCACGAGCCCACCCAACCCGGCCGCGACGGTCCCGCCCGAGCCGAGCAGGGCAACGACGCCCAGGTAGATCGCGCCGCTGCACGGCACGGTGCACAGGCCGATCAGGACGCCGCCGCCGAAGAGGGCCATCGGCGAACTCGTCCGCGCCCAGCCGCGCATCCGGCCGTGGAGCGCGTGCGGCGCTTCGAGCTTCCAGCCCGCGTCCGGCAGGAGGACGTCACGAATCATCCAGAGCCCCAGACCGATCGCCACGAGCGCGGCGATCCGACTCGGCAGGTGGTTGCCGCCGAAGTTCGTCAGCGAGGCCACCGCCGTCAGAAGCCCGAGCCCGAGCAGGAAGTAGGTCGCGAGGACCCCGACGACAAAGAAGGCCCCGAGGCCGATCACCGTCCGGCTGGCGGCTCGCGTATCGGGCTCGCCGCTGGAGCCCCCGGTCGCGAGCGACTGTCGGGCCGCGAGGCCGAGGGCGAAGGTTGCGAACAGGAT
>JANMPD010000285.1:0-11309 GCA_031369685.1 Chloroflexota bacterium
CCGATCAGCCAGATCGTCGACTTCCCGCGTCGCCCGCAGAACGACCAGCCGCGCGACGCGGCCCAGGAGATCGCCGAGAAGCTGATGCCGTTTGTCGGCCGCAAGCTTCGACTCAAGATCCTCGAGGTCAACCGCAAGGCGAACCGCCTGATCCTGTCCGAGAAAGTGGCCCTGTACGAGGAGCGCCGCGAGAAGCGGGATGAGCTCTTCAGCAGCCTCCAGGTCGGCCAGAAGGTCACGGGCTCTGTCCGCTCGATCGCCCCGTTCGGCGTGTTCATCGACCTCGGTGGGATCGACGGACTCGTCCACAAGAGCGAGCTGTCCTGGAACAAGGTCAATAACCCCGAAGGCGGCTATGAGGTCGGCGAGGAGGTCGAGGCCGAAGTCATCGACATCAACCATGAGCGGGGCCGCATCAGCCTGTCGATCCGACGGCTGCAGCCGGATCCGTGGCACTCCACGGTGGCTGATTTCAACGTCGGTGACGTCATCGATGGCACCGTCACGAAGCTCGTGAACTTCGGAGCTTTCGTGCGCGTTCGCGATGGGCTTGAGGGCCTGATCCATATCAGCGAACTGAGCCACCAGCGCGTCGCCCATCCTGGCGATGTCGTCCACGAGGGCCAAGCGCTCAAGCTCAAGATCATCAGCCTCGACTCCGAGCGTCATCGCCTCGGTCTCAGCCTGAAGCAGGCAGAGGAAGCTCCCGTCCGCACGATGCCCGAGCCCGGCGCGGCTCCCGCCCCGGTCCAGCGCGCGGAGCGGCGACCCCGCCCCGAGCGCGGTGAGCGAGAGCGAAGCTACGCGGCTTCCGATGCCGTACAGGAGCCCGAGGGCGGAATCGACACCACCCTCGCCGCCGCCTTCGCGGGCGTTCGAGAACAGCTCGCCGCCGCCGAACTGGTCGACCAGCCGGCAGCGGCCGAGACCGCGGCCGAGGAGACCACTTCGGAGCCCGAGGCCATTGCCGAACCCGAGGCGCTCGCCGAAGAGACGGAGACTGCCGTCACCGAGCCCGAAATGGCTCCGGAGCCCGAATCGGCGCCCGAGCCCGCGGCCGAAGCCGCGCCGGCATCCGAGCCCCAGCTTGAGGCCGAGGCGGCGCCGGAAGCCGCAACCGAGCCCGCGACGGCGCCGGAAGTCGCAGCCGAGCCCGAGGCCGCGACCGAGACCGTGGCGGAGGAGCCGGCCGTAGCTGAAGTCGCAGCCGAGCCCGAGGCAGATGCCCAGGAGCCCGAGGAAGTCGCCGCCGCGCCCAAGGCAGATGCCCGGGAGCCCGAGGAAGTCGCCGCCGCGCCCGAGGCAGATGCCCGGGAGCCCGAGGAAGTCGCCGCCGCGCCCGAGGCTGCCGCCGCAGTCGAGGAGGCCGTCGAAGGCGTTCCGCCCGAAGAGCCAGCCGCCGATGAACCAGTCGAGGCGAAGACCAGGAAGGCCTGACAGCAGGACGCTTCCAATCCGAACGATCCGCCAGCGGCGGGTCGTTTGATTCCAGGCCGGTCCGCGCCTTCGCCCACGCTCGCGGCCGACGGAACCATCCATTCCGGCGCCGGACGTGGGCGGAATACACAACGACAGCGTTGGAGGGCCTTCGGCCGCCGGAACGCAGGCGGGCTGAAATTCGTCGGTGCGGCAATGGCTGCGTGCTAGGATGGCGGCGCGCTCAGGTGCGCAGAAGGGGAACGGGCGTTCGAAACCGATGGAGCGGTTTGATAAGTTCACTGATCGTGCGCGCAAGGTCCTGACGCTCGCGCAGGACGAAGCGCAACGGTTCAACCACAACTACATCGGCACGGAGCATCTCCTCCTCGGGCTGGTTCGCGAGGGCGAGGGCGTCGCTGCCCGCGTGCTCGAGAACATGAACGTCGAACTGGCCAAGGTCCGGACGGCCGTCGAGTTCATCATCGGTCGAGGCGATCGACCGGTCGTCGGTGAAGTCGGGCTGACGCCCCGCGCGAAGCGCGTCATCGAGCTCGCCATCGACGAGGCACGCCGGCTCGGTCACAACTACATCGGGACCGAGCACCTGCTCCTCGGGCTGGTTCGAGAGGGCGAGGGGATCGCGGCGGGCGTGCTCGAGTCACTTGGGGTGAACCTGGACAAGGTCCGTCACGAGGTCATCCGCGTCCTCTCGCAGTCGTCATCTGTTGGCCCGGCCCAGGAGACGAAGCGGACGTCCAAGACACCGACCGTGGACGCGCTGGGCATCAACCTGACCGACGCGGCGCGGGCCGGCAAGCTGGACCCGGTCATCGGTCGCGAAAAGGAGATCGAGCGGGTCATCCAGATCCTCGGTCGCAAGACGAAGAACAACCCGGCCCTGATCGGCGAGCCCGGTGTCGGCAAGACCGCGATCGCCGAAGGCCTCGCCCACCGCATCGTCGCCGGCGATGTTCCTGACATCCTCCTCAACAAGCGCGTGCTGACCCTCGACATCGGCTCGCTGGTGGCGGGTACCAAGTATCGCGGCGAGTTCGAAGAGCGGCTCAAGAAGATCATCGAAGAGCTCCGCAACACGAATGACGCCGTCCTGTTCATCGATGAGCTGCACACCCTGGTCGGAGCCGGGGCAGCAGAAGGAGCCATCGACGCGGCAAACATTCTGAAGCCGCCGCTGGCTCGCGGTGAGCTCCAGTGCATCGGCGCCACGACCCTCGACGACTACCGCAAGTACATCGAACGCGACGCGTCGCTTGAGCGCCGGTTCCAGCCCGTGATGGTCGAGGAACCGACGATCGAGCAGACCATCGAGATCCTCATGGGGATCCGGGAGCGATACGAGCAGCATCACAAGGTCACCATCACCGACGCCGCGGTGAAGGCCGCCGCTGACCTGTCGATCCGGTACATCACTGACCGACACCTGCCCGACAAGGCCATCGACCTCATCGATGAGGCCGCCAGCCGGGTGCGACTCCGCCACGCGTCGGCGCCACCGGCGTTGCGGGACGCACAGCGCGAGCTGGAGAAGGTGTCCAGGGAAAAGGATGCCGCGATCAACGCGCAGGAATACGAAACCGCAGCCAAGCTCCGCGAAGCCGAGACCGAAGTCCGCGAGCGCGCCGACGCCCTGCGAGAAACCTGGCAGGCGTCGATTGCCGGGGCCGCGCCAACGGTCGATGAGGAAGAGATCGCCCAGGTGCTCGCGATGTGGACCGGAATTCCGGTCACCCGAATCGCCCAGGAGGAATCCCAACGCCTCCTTCACATGGAGGACGCCCTCCACAACCGGGTCATCGGTCAGCAGGAAGCCATCGACATCGTCTCCAAGGCCGTGCGACGTGCTCGAGCCGGACTGAAGGACCCGAAGCGGCCGATCGGTTCGTTCATCTTCCTCGGGCCGACCGGCGTCGGGAAGACAGAACTCGCCAAGGCCCTCGCCGAATTCATGTTCGGGAGCGAAGACACGCTCATCAAGATCGACATGAGCGAGTTCATGGAGCGGCACAACGTCAGCCGGCTGGTCGGTGCACCCCCGGGTTACGTCGGGTTCGACGAAGGCGGCCAGTTGACCGAGGCCGTTCGGCGCAAGAGTTACGCCGTGATCCTGCTCGACGAGGTCGAGAAAGCCCATCCCGAGGTCTTCAACATCCTGTTGCAGATCCTCGAGGACGGGCAGCTCACGGACGCCAAGGGTCGCCGGGTCGACTTCCGGAACTGCATCATCATCATGACCTCGAACCTCGGAGCGCGGCAGCTCCAGACGGGTTCTTCGCTCGGTTTCCGGGCCGTCGAGGACAGCGATGACGCTCGCGAACAGAACTCCTACAACATCATGCGCGACAAGGTCCAGGCGGAACTGAAGAACAACTTCCGACCGGAGTTCCTCAACCGGATCGATGCCACGGTGGTGTTCAGGTCCCTGAGCGTCGATGAAATCCGCCAGATCGTCGACTTGATGCTGATCCGGGTGCGCGAGCGGCTTCGGGCCCAGGAGATGCACCTCGAAGTCACCCAGGAGGCCAAGGACCACCTGATCAAGCTCGGCTGGGATCCGGCTTACGGCGCCCGCCCGATGCGGCGCGTCATCCAGAACATGATCGAGGACGTCCTCGCCGAGCACCTGCTCCTGGGCCGCTACGAGCCCGGCACGACGATCGTCGTCGATCGCGACGGAGAGGCAGGGCTAACCATCAACGCCGCCGAGCCGAAGACGCCCGTCGAAGTCTCCTAGCCTCGTGGCACGAGCCAGCAGCCGCTACATCTGCCAGGCCTGCGGCGAATCGTTCCTGCGTTGGGAAGGTCAGTGCAGGAATTGCGATGGCTGGAATACGCTGGTCGAGACGGTCGTTCGGCCCGCCGCGCGCAATGACCGAGCGGTTGCGTCCCGCTCAGCATCGGCTGGCGGCGTTGCCGTGCCACTCTCGGAGGTCGGGGCCCCGCCTGCTGACCGCCTGCCCGTGGGCATCGCCGAGCTTGATCGCGTCCTCGGCGGGGGACTGGTCCCCGGATCCCTCGTCCTGCTGGGCGGCGAGCCGGGGGTGGGCAAGTCGACGCTGCTGCTCCAGGCCGCGGCTGGAGTCGCACGAGGTGCGGATCCCGCTCGATCCGTCCTGTACGTAACGGGGGAGGAAAGCGCGGCCCAGGTTCGTCTCCGGGCAGCGCGGCTCGGACTGACCGATTCGGCGACCGGGTCTGCGATCAGCGTCCTCGCCGATGGCCAGGTTGGTCGGATCACGGAGATGGCGCGGGCCACGAGACCGGCCCTCGTGATCGTCGATTCGATCCAGACGGTCACGGTCGAGGAACTCGATGGTCCGGCCGGGAGCGTCGGGCAGGTCCGTGAATCGGCGCTCCGGCTCATGGATCTGGCCAAGGGCGAGGAGATCGCCGTCATCCTCGTCGGCCATGTGACCAAGGACGGCTCGATCGCGGGGCCGAAGACGCTCGAACATCTCGTCGATGCCGTGCTGGATCTCGGCGGCGATCGAGCGGGCGTGCTGCGGGTCCTGCGGGCTTCCAAGAACCGGTTCGGGTCGACCGAGGAAATCGGTGTCTTCGAACTCGGCGAGGGCGGCCTCACCGAGGTTGCCGATCCGGCACGGGCCTTCCTCATCGAGCACGAGGGTCCGGCGCCGGGTTCTGTCGTCGCTGCGACGATGGAGGGCACGCGTCCGATGCTGGTCGAAGTCCAGGCCCTCGTTGCCCCGGCCGGATACGGAACGGCCGCGCGCCGCGTCTCCGGGATCGACGCCAATCGGCTGGCGTTGATCTTGGCCGTCCTCGGGAGAAAGGCCGGTATCGGGCTCGGGACACACGATGTGTATGCCAATCTCGCCGGCGGAATCGAGGTCGCCGAGCCTGGCCTGGATCTGCCCCTCGCCCTCGCCCTCGCAAGCTCCCTGCGCGATGTGCCCGTCGGACCGGGCCTCGTGGCAATCGGAGAAGTTGGGCTTCTCGGCGAGCTCCGGGGCGTGGCCGGGCTAGATCGCCGGCTGCGGGAGGCCCTTCGCCTCGGTTTCACCAGCGCCATCGTTCCGTCGACCTCGCGAGCGACCCTGTCCGACATCCCGGGGATGCGCGTGCACCGGGTGGCGACCCTCCGGGAGGCCATCGCCGTCGCACTCGGCGTCGAACGAACGACTCGGTCGCCCGAACGCGTTCCTGTTCGTCGCGACCGGGCCCCGGAGTGATCTCGGGCCGGTCCGTGACCGTCGTCGCGCACCCGTTGGACCGGGTGCTAGTCTGACCGCCCGTGATCCGCTCGATTCGATTCCTCGGCGCCGCTCTCGGCGGGCTCATCGGCATCGTTGTTGCGACGTCGCAGCCCGACGCTTTTCGCGACGTATCCGGAGCGGGTGTCGTGATCGTAGCTTGGCTGATTGCCTGGGTGGTGCTCGGCTTTTCGGTCCTTCCGTACCTGACCGTCGTCCCGGCCGCGCGCCTCGTGCGCGGCGTCCAGGCAATGTCGACGGCCGAATTCGTCACGGCCGTCATTGGCCTCCTGATCGGCTTGCTCATGGGACTGCTGCTCGGGTCGCCCTTGTCGTCGTTCCCAAAGCCCCTCGGACTGTACCTGCCGGTCGGGGTCTCCGTCTTCTTCGGCCTCGGCATGGTCGGCCTGACCGTTGCGAAGCGACAGGACCTGCTGGTGGCGGCGGAGGCCATCGGGCTCGTTCGGCGGCCTGATCCTGAGACCAGCGGGCGATCCGGCACGCCCCATATCCTCGTCGACAGCAGCGCGATCATCGACGGGCGGATTGCCGAGATCGTCGAGTCGGGCTTCCTGTACGGGACCCTGGTCGTTCCCCGGTTCGTCCTCGATGAGGTCCAGAAGATCGCCGACAGTTCCGACACGCTGCGCCGGAACCGCGGGCGCCGGGGTCTCGAGATCCTCACCAGGATGCAGAAGGAATCACCGACGCCGGTGATCATCATCGACGACGACGCGCCCGAGGTCGACGAGGTCGATGCCAAGCTCGTTGCGCTGGCGAAGCACTACAGTCGAGCCGTGCTGACCAACGATTTCAATCTCAATCGCGTCGCGGAGCTCCAGGGCGTCCGCGTCCTGAACATCAACTCGCTCGCGAATGCGGTCAAGCCGGCCCTGCTCCCCGGGGAGGAACTTCGGGTCCGGGTGATCCAGGCCGGCAAGGAGGCTGGTCAGGGCGTGGCGTTTCTCGACGACGGCACGATGATCGTCGTCGAGGGCGGGTCGCGGTTCATGGATCAGGAGCTAGACGTCGCGGTCACGCGCGTCCTCCAGACCGTGGCCGGGCGGATGGTATTCGCCCAGCTGCGTCGCGACTGACCGATCGTGGTCCAGATCGGTGGCCCGCAGGCCGGGCCCGAACTGCGGGTCGATGTCATCGTGGTGGCGGCCGGTTCCTCGAGTCGGATGGCCGGTGTCGACAAACGCCTGGCCCTCCTCGGCGGGCGACCGCTGTTGATCCGCACGCTCGAGGCCCTGGCCGGTGCCCCGATCGTCGACCGAATCGTGCTCGTCATGGAGGAGGGGGCGGCCATCGAGACGCTCAGGCCGCTGCTACCACAGAGCGTGGTGCGGATCGTCCCGGGAGGCCCCCATCGTGGTGCGTCTGTGGAAGCCGGCTTCCGAGCATTGGAAGCGGTGGCCGGCGGGCAGTTGCCCCCGGATCGAGTGATCCTCGTCCACGACGGGGCACGGCCGCTCGTGTCACGAGACCTGATCGACGCCGTGGCCGCCGCCGCGGCGGAGCACGGGGCTGCCCTGCCCGTCGTTCCCGTCAGCGACACCGTCCGGCGGCTGCGCGATGGTGAGCTCGGCGATCTGGTCGATCGAACCGATCTCGCCGCTGGCCAGACGCCCCAGGGGGCCCGTGCCGGCCTGCTGGCCGAAGCGCTTCGCCGGCACCCGGCAACGGGCAGCGAGCGGTTTACCGATGAAGCGGCGCTGTTGATGGCCTGTACAATCCGCGTCCATCCCGTGCCCGGAGACCCCGTGAATCTCAAGGTGACCCTGCCCGCCGACCTCGCTCGCGCCGCGGCGTTCGTGGCCGCCGGTGAGGACCGACGGGTCGGCACTGGGATGGATTCGCACCCCTTTGGCCCGGGCGCCCCGCTCCGACTCGGAGGGCTCGAGTTTCCCGGCGTTCCCCGGTTGTACGGCCATTCGGACGGCGATGTGGTCCTCCACGCGACGGCCGATGCGTTCCTCGGAGCGGCCGCGCTCGGCGACCTTGGACGGATGTTCCCGGCGGATGACCGCACCCCCCGAGGTGTGCCGAGCGAGGACCTGCTGCGCTCGGTGATGAGCCGTCTCGCGCGCGAGGGGTGGGCCGGCGAGGCACTCGATCTGACCATCGTCGGGGCCCGACCGAGACTCGCCGGCCGGCTCGACGAGATGCAGGCGGCCATCGCCGGCCTGGTCGGGATTCCCAGGGCGCGCGTGAGCGTGAAGGCCAGCACCGGCAATCTCGACGGCGCAACCGGCGCCGGACGCGCCATCTTGGCGAGCGCGACGGTGTCGATCGTGTCCACGAACCGCCAGATGGCCGCCGGCGTCGGCGCGTCGGCAGCCGAGTCGGACGGCTCGCCGGAGCGCTGGTCATGACCCTGCGCCTCCAGGACACCCTGTCAGGAGAGACCCGTGCATTTCAGCCGATCGAGGCCGGCCACGCCCGCGTCTACAGTTGCGGGCCGACGGTCTACGGACCGGCCCATATCGGGAACTTCCGGTCGTTCCTGTTCGCGGACCTGCTCGTCCGATACCTGCGCTATCGCGGGCTGCGCGTGACCTGGGTCATGAACTTCACCGACATCGACGATCGAATCATCGAGCGCGCCCGTGACGCGGGCGAGCCGATCGACGCCCTGACGGATCGGTGGATTGCCCAGTTCAAGGCTGATGCGGCCGCGCTCCGGATGACGACACCCGACGTGCTCCCGCGCGCAACGCACCACATCGACGCGATCGCCACGCTCATCGGAACCCTGGAGGAGCGTGGACACGCCTACCGGACCGAGGATGGGTCCATCTTCTTCCGGATCTCGTCCTGGCCGGCCTATGGTCGGCTGGCCCGCCTCGATCCGACGCAGCTCCGCGTCGGCGAGCGCGTGGAGGCCGACGACTACGGCAAGGACGATGCGCGTGACTTTGCGCTCTGGAAGGGCCCGAAGGCTGGCGATCCGGTCTGGCAGACGTCGATCGGAGACGGGCGTCCAGGCTGGCACGTCGAGTGCTCGGCGATGAGCATGGCCCACCTGGGCGAGAGCTTCGACATCCACACCGGTGGCGTGGACCTCATCTTCCCGCACCACGAGGACGAGATTGCCCAGAGCGAGGCCGCAACCGGCAAGCCGTTCGTGGGCACCTGGCTCCACTGCGCCCACCTCCGCCTCGGCGGCGAGAAGATGGCCCGGCGGGTCGGGAACATCGAGCGCGTGGCCGAGCTTCTCGATGGCGGGGTTTCGCTGCGAGCCCTGCGTTACGCGCTGCTGTCCGTGCACTACCGGCAGGCGCTCGAGTACACCGACGGATCCATAGCGGCCGCAGGCGCGGCGATCGACCGCCTCGACAGCCTCGTTGCCGCCTTGACCGCGTACCACCACGAACGAACACCAGATCCCGACCTGGGCGCGACGCTCGCGGCGGCCCGATCGGCGTTCGAGGCGGCGCTCGACGACGATCTGAACATCTCCGCTGGCCTGGCGGCGCTGTTCGATCTCGTCCGCGACCTCAATCGGCGGATCGATGCACGGAGCCTGTCGACCGATGATGCGAGGTCGGCCCTTCGCGTTCTCCGGGATCTCGACCAGGTCCTGGCCGTCCTGCCGGATGCGCCGGCGGAGTTGGATCCCGAATCCGCCGCTTTGCTGGACGCCCGTGAGGCGGCTCGGGCTGCCCGCGAGTGGGCCCGATCGGACGAGCTTCGGGACGCGCTGTTCGAGCGCGGGATCGCGGTCGAGGACACCCGGGATGGCCAGCGCTGGCATCGAATCGACGGCATCGCATGAGCCCCAAGCCGCGACCGGATCGCCCCGAGCGACGCGAGGAGAAGACGTGGCGCCCGAAGGGGCCAGGCGCCGCATCGCGAGGGCAGGCCGGACACGGCGGGAGGTCGCGCCCAACCCCCGACTTGTCGTCTGACCCGCGCCCGTCACACGGCCCTCGACCCGGTCCTCGTTCCGGACCTTGCCCGGGCGTGCGGCCCAGCCCGCGCTCCGGGCCGCGCCAAGATGCCCGCCCGGGGCCATTCCAGTCGTTTCAGGCAGGCCGCGAACCGCAAGGCCCACGAACGTCCGAAGGACGCGGACCGGAACCCGGGTTTCGGCCCCGACCCGGCCCCGGCGAACGACCCGGCCCCGGCGAACGACCCAGCCCCGGACAACCCGCGTCTCGCGGACCAAGGCTGCCGGGTCGGCCACCCCGGCCTTGGGGACCGACGCGGCCCGTTGATCGCTTCGAGGGTCGACCGCCGTGGGCGGCCGCCGGCCCAGGCGGGCCCGCACCGGACCAGGACCGGCCGCCCCGCGATCGAGATTCCCGGCCACACCACGGAGCGGGGCCGACAGGGGACAGAGGAGATCCTCCGGGGCAAGGCCAAAGTTGGCCCCGGGACGTCCGACGCGGCGGTTCGCCGGTCGGTTCGAGCGGTGGACGACGCCCTGCGCCGGGAGTCCGGCCCGGCGCCGGGCGACCGTGGCATCAGCCGCATACCTCGTGGAGCGCTCCCGTCCCGACGGCCGAAGAGCTTGGGCCGGAGGAGGAACTCGTGGCAGGACGCCGCCCGGTGGAGGAGGCCTTCGCGGCCCGGCGTCCAGCGCACCGTCTCCTCGTTACGCCCCAGCGCCGGATGGCGCTCGAGCGCATCGTGCTGCACGCCACGACCCTGCGGATTCCGATCGTCGAGGTCGAGGGCGGGACGCTGACCTCGCTGACCGGCTTTGACGGGCACCAGGGCGTCGCGCTCGTGGTCGCCCAACGTGTCTTCGCCGCCCCCGAGGATCTCCTGGCGCGCGCGATCGAGCGCGGCGAGGCACCGTTCATCCTGGTTCTCGACTCACTCGAGGATCCGCAGAACCTGGGCACGGTCCTGCGGAGCGCGGAGGCGGCGGGTGCCCACGGCGTGATCTTCCCGACCGTCCGTCAGGCGCCGCTCAGTCCGGCCGCCATCAAGGCGTCGGCCGGGGCAACCGAGCACCTCCTGCTGTGCCCGGTTGACGACCTCGCCGCGACCCTGACCGATCTCCACGTCCGCGGCCTCCGGATCATCGGCACGGAGGTCGACGCGCCAATGTCGGCACGCGAGGCGGACCTGCGAGGGCCGATTGCGATCATCATCGGCAGCGAAGGGCACGGCCTCGCCCCGGCAGTCCGTCGTCGGTGTGACCTGATGGTCCGGATCCCGATGCGCGGCGCGATCGGATCGCTGAATGCGGCGGTGGCAGGCTCCGTGCTCCTGTTCGAGGCCCTTGGACAGCGTGATCCGGCCGCGCGTCCGGAGGCCCGACCCACCGAAACGGCGGGTCCTCGGCCGTCCGAGGAATCGGCGACGGGATCCGTCGCGGCCGAAATCGAGGAACCAGCCCTGATCGAGGCGGCGGATGGCGCGGCTGACGCCGTTCCGGTAGGGGAGGACACGGCGATTGAAGCGCCTGAAGCGGACGGGGACGCGTTGCTACCGGGAGGCCCGATCGGCTCGGCTTGACCGTCTGACGCGCCCGGCCCTATCATTCGCGGGCGCTCGGGCCACCCTTAAGTGCCCATGCGCTGCGCCGACGTAGCTCAATTGGTAGAGCAGCGGTTTTGTAAACCGCAGGTTCCGGGTTCGAGTCCCGTCGTCGGCTCCATCCGTGAAGCCTCCGGGCCCACATAGCTCAGCTGGCAGAGC
>JANMPD010000029.1:0-35082 GCA_031369685.1 Chloroflexota bacterium
CCCGATCGGCGGAACGATCGCGGTCTACACCGGTGCCCTGGCATCCGACCACCTGGGGAGCTATCTTCCCCTGGTCGCACTCGTGCTCGGAGCAGTCGTCGTATGGACCGTCGCCCTCTGGCTGGCCGGACCTCGACGGCATTCGCCGCGTGCCGCAGCGGTACGCTGGGTGTGACGCCCACACACGGTGTTGATCGGCGCTCTGGCTGCGGGCCGCGCCGGTGCGGATTGGGCCGATTGGGCGTCGACCGCGGTGATCGATCTGGTTCATCAGTAGCGCTGTGGTCGAGCGTGGCGGTACCCGATATCCGTTGATTCAGCTGTGCGGCCGAGCGTGGATGACTCGGGTTTGATGAATCAGGTCGATCAGTCGCGCGGCAGGTCCGTGTAAACACGTTCTTGGGAACGACACTTAGAGCACAATCCACAACGAGGAGGCACTTAATGGCACGAGGAACCGGAACCAAGGACGATCCCTGGATGCTCACGACGCCACCGGGAACGTCCGAGTACTCGATGTACCGGGACGACACCTCCGACCCGCAGACGATCGTCTGCCAGGTCGGCGGGACGAAGTTGCTCTACGACGCCCGCGCGATCGAGGAACTCCACGCGATGCTCAAGGCCCACGGGGACTGGATGCCCCTCGGCGGGGCTGATGAGCAGAAGCCGGCACCGGAGGGCTCGGTCGAGGCGTGGGGTCGATCCGAATCCAACCCGCGTGGTGGGTGGTACGGGCTCAAGAAGGGTCTCCGGGGTCGATTCGGTGTCTACATGCCGCCGCTCATGGAAGCCCTCGGGCTGGCGGAACTGACCCACGACGCGAAGAGCAACCGGATGCGCGCGATCGGCTGAGCGGATCTGGGCCGGGTCCTCGTCAGCCGCTCCCTCCCGAGCCAGGCGGTCCGGGTCCTCACGATCCGAATCCTCGTCGTGATCGTCGGCTCCGGTTGCATTTCGAGGTCGCCCGCACGGTCCGGGGGCGCCCAGCGGCGTACCAAAGACCTATGGACCGAGGGCGCAGCGGTCCATACGGTCATAGTGATGACTTCGACGTCCATGCCCTTGACCACGCCCGCCGCGGATCTGCCGGCCGAGACGCGTCCGCGGCTTCGATCGGACCAGGGATCGCGCGCGATCCTGTTGGTGGGCATGCCCGCGGTCATCGTGCTGTTCGTTCTCACGTCGCTCAACACCGGCGGTCTTGCCGCATGGTGGGAGATCGGCCACTGGACGCTCACCGCGGCCATGGCGGTCGGGCTGGCGGTGATCGGCGCTCGCGCTGCCAGCGGGACCGAGCGACGGGTTCGCGCCCTTGGCGCGGCAGCCGCCGCCCTCTACCTCTCCGGCCAGGTCCTGTGGGACGTACAGGTCGGCTTGGGGATCTATCCGGTGCCGGCACCGTCGGATGTCCTGTTCCTCGGGATGGTGCTGCCCTTGGTCGCCGCCCTCGCGCTCGCTGTTCGGGCGCACGGATCACGGCGCGACCTGCGTACCTTTCTGCTCGACGGAGCCGTCCTTGCAGCCGCGATCGTGGCGATCGTCTTCTTCGTCTTCGCGACCGTCGCGGCAGGAGCAGAAGACGGGCTCGGCGTGGTCCTGCTCCTCTATCCGATCTTCTACTTCGGACTGACCGGAGCGGTCATCGTGGCCGCTCTCGTGACGCGCTCGGCAGTGGCGCCACGAGGTCTCTATCTCATCGCCCTCGGAGTGGCCATCATGGCATTCGACTGGGTCTGGTATATCGCCACGGCCATCGCCGGCCAGCCGACCACGGGCAGCGTGATCAATATGCTCGCTTCCGCCGGCTGCATCCTCCTCGGCCTGGGGATCGCCGGCTGGCAGATTGCACCTTCGGCGTCCGAGCGCGTCGAGCGGGTAGCGGGCCAGATCCTGACACTGCTTCCAATTGGCGCGATCAGCCTTGCCGCAGCCATCCTCGTTGGATCCGATATCGGTTCGGCTGGCGTCAGCCTCGTCGAATCCGCTGCCCTGGCGGTCATCGTCGTTGCCATCATTCGGCAGACATTGCTGCTCAGGGACCAGACAGCGTATCTGACGCGGGAACGTGAATCGTCCGATCGAGAACGGGAACTTCGTGAGGGTGCCCAGGTAGCACTCGCCGCGCGCCAGGCAAGCGAGACGCGCTATCGAACCCTGGTCGACGTGTTCAATCGACTCGGCGAACAAACGACCTTCGCGCACGATGAGACCGAGATGTTCACCGCGGCTGCGGCTGCTCTCGCCCAGCTTGTGCCCGCGCCAGTCGGCCATATTCTGGCGATCAACCCCTCGGCCGATCGACTCTGCGTGGCCATCGCCTGGGGCGATGGAGCCCGTGCCGCGGGGTCCGCCGTGGAGATCGAGGCACCTGATCGGTGCTTCGGGATCCGCCGTGGCACGACCTTTGCCGTCGAGGACGTGACCGACCCGTGGACCCCTTCGTGTCCGGCGCATCCCACCGAGCGCGGCTCCATCCTGTGCGTGCCGATGAACGCGGCCGGCAAGCTGATCGGCGTCATCCACCTCGTGCGGGACGAACCGAGGTCGTTCGACGAAAGTGACGGGCGGCAGGCGTCGCGCATCGCGGAGCAGGTCGCGCTGGCCGTCTCGAATACCCGGCTGCTTCGGACGATGGAAGGGCTCGCCCTGACCGATGGGCTGACCGGTCTCCACAACGGCCGGTTTTTCGATCCGTTTCTTGATCGCGAATTGGCCCACGCGGAACGTGACGGCAGCCCGGTCGGGGTCATCTCCATCGACCTTGATCACTTCAAGCAGTTCAACGATACCCACGGGCATCCCGCCGGTGACGAGGCCCTGCGGGCATTCGCCCGCGGCTGCCTCGGTGTCCTCCGGAATGCGGACACCATGGCCCGCGTCGGTGGCGAGGAGTTCTGCGTTGCCGTCCGGGGCGCCGACCTTGAGGCAACGATGGCGACTGCCGAGAAGCTCCGGGCGACGGTTGAGCAACTCATCGTCGAACTTGGACCGGGCCGCTTCGCCCGGATTACTGCGTCATTCGGCGTGGCCAACAGCAGTGAGCATGGCACCGATCGGATGCGACTCCTGAAGACGGCCGATCGGGCCCTCTATGCGGCCAAGAACGGAGGCCGCAACGCTGTCGTCGCCGCGGACGGCGGGTCGCGACCTGGCAACACGCCTGGACCGGCAGCTCCGCCGGCACCGGGACCGGTATCGGTCGAAAGGTCCCTGCCGCACGCCGCGCGGGGATGAGACTTCACCCCCGGCGCATTCCGCGTCCGCCCTGGAAGAACCGGACCACGAAAATCACCAGGATGGCACCGAGCGTGGCGATGAAGATGCTCTCGATGTTGATCCCGTCAACGGTCCCCATCTTGAAGACAGTTGCTGCGAGGTAGCCGCCGACGAGGCCGCCGACGATCCCGAGTACGACCATCATCAGCAGGCCCTCACGCGAGCCCATGACCTGGTTGGCGAGGAAGCCGGCGATGGCGCCGACGACGATCCATGCAACGAAATTCATTTGCTGCTGCTCCTTCCGAGCCATCCCGCCGGAATGTCGGCGGGCGAGGGGGCCGGATTCGCCAGTTGAGGCGGACCCGGGGGTGATGCCTGGGGTCAGGCCTTCTCGCGACGGAAGATCCCGACTGCCCAGAGAATGATCATCTCGAGGATCGTCCAGCCGATGATCGCCACGATCGCCGTGATGTCGACGATGGAGCCGCCCTTCTGGAGCGCATCCGTGCGCAGAATCCCTTCGAACGGGGCCACGAACAGCTGACTCAGGTTGAGAATGCCGGACACGAGCCCGTTCGCCTCCCTCGCGTCGAGGAGCAGCAGCACGAAGCGCAGTCCGATCACGACCTGCACGAGTCCGAACAGGAGCACGACGACGCGTCGCGTCATCTCGGATCCGCCGGGGCTGGCGGTGGTGGTCGATTGCCGATCCGTCCGCACGGACTGGCTCGTCGTCGGCATGGCGGCCGTACCTGGGGTTCCGGCTTCTGACGCACTCTCGGTCACGACCGTTTGGTCGGTTCTCTCGGTTGACATGGCTTCCTCCGTGATCGGCTGGGCGTCCGTGGGAAGCGGCAAGCGATCCACTGCCGGACGGTGAACCAGTCATGAACTGACCAGCGCCGACCAGTGTCCAGCGGCCCAGTCGGGGTGTCATGACACGGCGTCATCTGGTATAACAGCCCTGTCCGGTACCCACGGGGCGGACCGGCCCACTCGGAGGGCGGTCGACATGCGCACATCTGAGCAGAACGACGCGCGGCGCGTGCTCATCCTGCACGATCGCCCGCTCGTGGTCGATCTCATCGAGTTGACCCTGAACCACGGCCTGTTCGTGGTCCAGGCGGCGCGTTCGCTTGCCGAGGCTGAATCGATCCTCACCGGCTGGCAGCCCCACATGACCGTGATCGACATGGACCACGACGACAGCACGGCGCTACTGCAGAGTCTCGCGGCCACGAACGCCATGACGCGGACGCGGACGCCGGCGCTCGGCCTGACCCGACGCGGCGACCTCAAGACCAAACTCCGTGCCTTCGAGCTCGGCGTGGACGACATCCTCACCATGCCCTTCTCGCCGGAAGAGCTGCTTGCCCGCTCAATGGTGATCAGCCGGCGGGCCACTGGCACTGATCGGCCGATCGTGCCGACGATCCGTCTCGGCGAGATCGAGATTGACATCCTCAATCGGCAGGTGAAGGCCGGCGATTCCATCGTGCACCTGAGCGGCATCGAGCAGAGCCTCCTGTATCTCCTTGCCAGTCGGGGCGGGCGCGTCGTCACGCGTGAGGAGATCCTGGACGCGATCTGGGGCATGGACTTCGTGGCCGAGAGCAACATCGTCGATCGCCACATCCGGAGCCTTCGGATCAAGCTCCAGGACGATTATCGTCACCCCCGCTTCATCGCCACGGTTGCAGGCGAGGGCTATCGCTTCATCCCGACATTCTCGAGCGCCGGCTGGGACGGCGGGTCCGCGGCGGCCGACGCGGTCAGCTGACCGCGCTCGATTCTCGGCTGACCACGCTCGATTCCATGACGGGTCGTAATGACACCTTTGTCGGACTCGGCACAAGATTAGTCAGTCGGGGCTTGCACCCGCGTCGGTGACCATTCGAGCGAGGGGCCCGTCTCTGGGGGACGGGCTCTCTTGCATATCGGTCCGGTTGCCGTAGCCCTGCGGCCTACGGCAACTGCGGGAGACTCCCGCCGGGCAGCCCGGGGATCGTCTTCGGGACAAGTGTCGTGACGTCCATCGGAAGCAGCGGCCCGAGAATCGCCAGGATCAGGGGCACCGTCGTGCTCGACAGCAGTTTCCCGATCGTCGAGCCGTCGATGCCGGTCGCGACGTCCTTCAGGATCCCGAAGCCCGCGAGCTCGGTCAGTGTCGCGACCTCGGCCGAGTAGGTGTGCAGGATCACGATTGCCGCCGAGGCGATGAGGACTGCCTCGATCCCCCCGAACACGGCTCCCAGCGCCTTGTCCATGCGGCCAGTCATCCCCTCGACGGCAACCTTCGAGAGGATGGTTCGCGAGACGAGGTTGAAGCCCGTGACGAGCACCGTGAACGCCGCGCTGTACCCGATCATCTCCGCGTACTGGTTCGGCATTTCCGGAAAAGTCGAGCCCACGATGGCCCCGATCGGTGTCCGGAGATAGGCCCCGAGGACGAAGGACGCCGCCATGAACAACAGGCCGAACAGCCGACGCACGAACCCCGTGCTCCAGCCGCCACGCACGAAACCGGCAAAGAGCCCAATGAGCACGAGGTCGGCCACGATCTCCTCCTGAGCGGATCGGTCGGATTGCCACCATACGGCGTTGGGGCCCGGTCAATCAGTCGCCGGCGTCGACCACCGGCCGCGGCACCCGGGTCTGGTCAGAAATGTGGCTCGCCGAGTCGTTCCTCGATGATCCGATCGGCCGCGCGGCGGCTGTCCGTCTGACCCCCCACCGCAGCGAGGAACACGCTGCGACGGAGGGCGAGCAGCTCGACGTCCGTGCGGGCTCGAACCGTGGCGGTCCGCGGGACATCCCGGAGGAGAGCGATCTCACCGAATTCCGAACCGGCGCCCTGGGTCCGAAGATGACGCCCACCGACGCTGACCTCGACCTCGCCGGTGACCACGACGTACACGAGGTCGCCTGGTTCTCCTTCCTGGATCACGATGTCACCCTCGAGGTACCGGACGGGTTCGAGGTAGCCGGCGAGACGCTCGAGAACCATCGGGGTGAGGGGCTCGAACATTGGGATTCCCCGGAGCAGCATCAGTTCCTTGACGGGGACCGCGGCTGAACGGTCGATGGCGACCAGGGAACGCCACGCGACGAGGACACCCAGGGGCAGCAGCAGGCCGACGATGACGAATGTGCCCTGCTTGCCGGCGAGTCCGAGGAGGACGGGCGTTGCAATCGATCCAAGACCGAACGCGCCCATGAACATGCCTTCCACGACGCCAAAGACCCTGGTCAGGACCTTGTCCGGAGCCGATCGCTGCAAGAGGGTCCGGCCGACGACGTCCATGACCGTTCGACCTGCACCGGCCAGGATCAGCAGCAGCGCGGCGGCCAGGGGAAATGGGAGCAGCCCGATCGCCGCCAGCGGCACGCCCCAGACCACCAGGCCCGCCACGAACGGCATAGCGATACGGATCCGTCCAGCAAGCGTAAGGGCGATCGCCGCTCCGATCAGACCGCCGAGCCCGGCCAGGGCATTCAGCAATCCCGCGCCGCCGGCACCCAGGTCGAGGAGATCGAACACGAGCACCACGATGAGAACGTCCAAGGCGCCCCAGACGAACGCCGCCAACCCGACTAGCGACACAATGGTCCTCGGACCGCGCAGCGTGCCCACGGCGCGGATCCCTTCGGTCAGCTCCCGCCACAGGGCCGGACGAGGCTCACCTGCGCCCTGAAGATCGACCGCAGCGCGAGGAAGTTCAACGCGGACGGTGGCGGACAAACCGGCGGCCAGGGTTGCGACGAGGGCGGCCGCGAGCAGGGCCACTCCCGGATTGGTGAGCTGGACCACGACTCCGGCGGCTGCCTGCCCGGCAAGGATGCCGAGCCCCTCCATCGTCCCGGACACCGCGTTCGCCGCGGTCAATTCGGCCGGCGTGCGAGCCAGCCACGGAAGCAGGGCCCCGTGTGCCGGCCGTGTGATCGTGATGGCGCAGGCGCCCCCGACCGCGAAGGCGTAGACGACCGGAGCCGGCGCTCCGAGGAGGATGGCGGCCGCAGTCGCGACCATGAACGATGCCTGTGCGACGTACGAAACGACCAGGACGCGATCCCGTCGAAATCGATCACCCAGTGAAGCGGCGAGTGGGGCTGCGATCGCTGCGGGGATGAGCTGCAGAAACGACACCGCGCCGGCCTCAACTGCACCGCCGCGCGTGAAGGCGAAGATCAGGACCGACAACCAGCGAGCCCAGTCGGCGAGGTTGAACGCCGCAAACGCGATCACCACCCGACGCAGTCGTGGGTTGGACATCACGAAGCGGAACACGGCGAGACGAGTCACGTTGGCGCAGGATCGCACAGCGCGCGTGGCGCGCGTGGCGCATGGCGCGCGTGTATGTGCGTGGATCGCCGCGTCGCTACGGGTTCGTTACCCGGCGCTACTCCGGGCGAGGAACCGATTGCATGCCTCGTGGTCCGGGTCCGCGCCGAGTCGATCGAAGGCGTCGTCGACGCGAGCGGGATCGAGTCACGGAACGAGGCCCTCTCCGATGCTCTGGAAGTCGCCGCGAGACTGGGCGACCGTCGCGGTCGCGATGACCGCCAGGGTCAAATCGTCGGACACTTCGGGATGCGGGCGATGGTTTGGGACGGAATCCGCGTACTTCAGGGGCCGACCGTGACAAGCCGCGTGACGGCGAACTTGAGCCTGCAATCCTGGGTGGAGACCGGCCCGCCGTCCATGTCGGTGAACGTGCAGCTCGCGGCGGCCGGATGATCGAAGATGCCGGTCACCTCGACGAGCCCGGGCTTGCTCCATGAGGTGTCCCCCAAATACCTGCCTATCGGTAGCACGTCGGGATATTGACCGGTCGGGTCAAGATGGAGGAGGAACCACTCGCGGGTGTCATCCGGCGGGCGAGTCACATCCGGCTCGACGAGCAACTCGGGACTGCCGCTTCCCAGGAAGAACCAACCCGGCGTATACCAAGGGCCGTCCATGTCGCAGTTGCATTCGACAAGGCGAGCCTCGACCGTGATTGGCACCCGCGAGAAACAGACCAGCCCGACTCCCGGTGGCATGGCCGCCAGGGACCGGAGATCGCTCGGCAGGGGCGGACAAGCGAAGTTGCCGGCTCCCAGCCAGGGCTCGCCGTCCCGGCCGGCGCTCGCGACCCAGCCGCGCGGATGGGCCCGCGACGCGAGCGAGACGACCTCGTACCAGGCGTAGCCGGAGTCCGACACCGGGCCGTCGAGGACGTACAGTGGGGTTCCGAGCGGGAGGAGAGGCTCTTGCTTGAACGAGTCCTCGCTGACGCGGGGCTTCGTGCGGACCCGGAGCCCGTCGACGAGGGTCACGGCGATCGTGCCGACCGACAGACTGCTGGCCGTCAGGGTAGGCTTCGAACTCGCGCTCGGCCGAGGGGTCGGCGTAGCTGCTGGCGTGCGGGTCGCGGGGGCAGTCCCCGGGGATGCCGGCGTGGAGGGAACCGGCGCCAGGGATGCCGCCGACGAACTGCAGCCCGCGACGAGGACGACGACGCCCAGCAATGCGGCAACTCGGCGGTGGTTCGTGCCCCTCATCGTGTGCCCTCCCGGGACTTCTCGGCGGTTTGGCTCAAACCGCTGCACAGGCTCCGCCGCGGAGTGACGCACCCTGTTGGAGCGTAGGCGCCAGTCGAACCTGAGACGCCGCCGGGGAACCGATGTTACGGCCCGCGTTGCACCGACATCGCGCTCCCACCCAACGCCATGCTGTCGCGGTCGATCCTGGCGGCGGTCGGGAGTGTCGGCGCCGCCCGGCTGAACGAGACCGTGCCGGCCCGAGCCCGCGGGACGGTCTCTCCCGCCTCGATCGCCTCTGCCCTCATGACGGTGTCCACGCTCGTCGTCAACCCCTCGCTGTTCCGTGTGCTGAGGATGACTCCACCCGGGTAGCGATGGTTGGTCGAAGGTTGATCCACTCCGCCGGAATGTGCTTCCCGACAGCACACGGGGGCGACGGCCCGCCGAACGCGATCCCGCATCGGGTTACCAACCAATCCGGTGCCGCCCGAGTCAAGC
This sequence comes from Chloroflexota bacterium, assembly GCA_031369685.1. GTDB lineage: Bacteria > Chloroflexota > Limnocylindria > Limnocylindrales > CSP1-4 > UBA5189. Next base: position 9,247 of record JANMPD010000029.1, read on the forward strand.
GTTGTAGGCATGCCCCGACTTGGTTCGGCTGCCGACACGCTCGGAGGGGATCACTATGGACCTGGCGCAACGTAGGGCCCGCGTGGCCGTTCGACTACACCGCCTACCGAGGGAATGCTTTGCGGCGACGGTGATACCCGTCCCATGGCGACGCCTGGCGATCTCGATGGCGGCGGCTGCGTTGGTCGCGACCGCATGCGACGGAGGGCGGCCGGCCACGCCGAGTTCCGCGTCGGCCGCCACCTCGGGCCGTCGGCCGCGGCCGACCCATCCCCGAGCATCTCCCAGCCAACGTTGCCGGGCGGACGCCTCGTCTACGCCCAGTTCATCGGGGAAGTCGGGTCGCTCTTCACCTCAAACCTCGAAGGCACTGACATCACGCCGCTCCTGCCGACCGGGACGGGGGAGCTACCTCGGTGGTCGCCGGACGGGCGCCATATCTCGGTCGTAGCCGACAACGGCGATGGACCGCTGTTCGTGGCCCTCATTGATCCCGATGGCTCGAATTACGTCCAGTTCGACAGTCCTGACCCAACGCTGAACCTGGGATGCTTCGCCTGGTCGCCGGAAGGGTCGAGGCTGGCCTGTGAAGGGTGGGACGACACCGATCTCAGCCGTAACGGGATTTACACGGTGCGTTCGTCCGATGGCGGGGACCTCGCTCGCGTGACGACGAGTCCTGACGGTGCCCATGACATTCCCACCGACTACTCGCCGGACGGCCAACAGATCGTCTTCACCCGCCAGGGGCTCCCGGACGAGGCGGACACGACCCTGATGGTCGTCAACGTCGATGGCAGCGGTGCCCGTGCGTTAAGCGACCGGCGGCTCGGACAGGGCCGCTGGTCACCGGATGGCAAGACGATCCTGACCGACGCGGGTGAAAAGCTCCTGCTCGTGCCGATCGACGGCGGCGAGATCAGGACGATCGAGATCGTCTCGGACGGCGGGCCCAAGACGGCGTTCTTCGCGAGCTGGTCCCCCGATGGCGAATGGATCGTCTTCTCCGGCAGGGCCTCGAAGAGCGTCGATCTCTACATCGTGCGGGTGGACGGCACGCACCTCCACCAGGTGACCGATACACCAATCGGCAAGTACGAGGATGCCGCCGACTGGGGGGTGCCGGCACCTTGATGGCACCCATGTCCGCTCTCGCACGGGTCAGGGTGACGAGTCTCCTGCTGTCTGCGTGCGCCGTTTCGGCTGGTCCGCTGACAGCATCGTCGTGCACCGCGGCCGACGGCTCGTGATGTGCGCGCTATCGATCGGCGCACCAAGCGTTTTCGCCGAGGTCGAAAGAGCTGATGTTCAGGAGCATCGCCTATACTCCGGCTCCGGCCGACATAGCTCAGCGGTAGAGCAGCTGTTTCGTAAACAGCAGGTCCTCGGTTCAAATCCGAGTGTCGGCTCCATGCCCCCGAATCGTGCTGAGGAAGAACAGCTAACCGAGCATGAGTACGGTCCTGGCACCCGATTCGTCTGTGGGAAGACCTGCTGATTTGCGAAGACCTGCTATCTGGGCGGATTCCGCGTCATCTCGCTGGTGGCCCCGTTCAGTCTCCTGACCTTAGAGAGCGCTTCGGCTGCGGACGGCGATGAAGAACTGCTGTTTTCGAGACAGCATGCCTTCGTTGCTTGATTTCGGCCCAGCACCGCGTCACTCGATGCGGGAGACTCGAGAGTGAAGGGGCGACGTGCCCCTCGCCTACCAGCCTCCTGGGCCTGGACAACCCGAGCCGACCGGGCGCTATGGCGTCGTGGGCACCAACGCTGTTTCGAGACCCGTCCAGCCTCGCGGATCTCCCGGCTGTCAACCGCCGGTCGACGAGCGACGCGAAGGTCGTCCTCGCACCCGACTCGTCTGCGGGAAGACCTGCTGCCTGGAAGGATTCCGGGTAGCTTGGCTGGCGCTCCCGTTCAGTCTCCTGCACTTCGAGAGCCTCCGGCCTACGGACCACCGCTCGAGAAATAACGAACCGCGTGCTTCGAGGATAACGACTTCTCGGGATGCGCCCGACCGAGCCCCGGCGGCACGCTCCGATTGCCCGCCACCCGGCGGCAAGCGGGATCGGAGAAGGCCATGAACCATTGGTACACCGTCGACTTGCTCGCACGCGATCACCTCGCCGATCTCGCCCGAGAGGCAGCAGGCAACACGCGTCTGACATTGGCTCACAGCACTACCGAACCCCGCACGGGTGCCCGTGATCTCAATTCGGGAGGGCCTCGCCGCTGGCTGGCGGGCCTTGGCGCCTCCATCCAAGCGCACTGGGCTGGGCGTCGAGCCGCATCCGAGCGGTAGGTCGACCGCGCACGTGGCGGCTTGGGATGAGCCTCGTATGATCGAGCCTATGGCGCAGCGACTCGTCAGCCCGGTCTTCGTCGGCCGCCAGCGGGAGCTCGCCGCCGCGATGTCGGCGGTCGAGCGAACCCTGGGCGGTCGCTCATCCCACCTCCTTGTTGTCGGGGAGGCGGGCGTCGGCAAAACGCGGTTCATCGATGAGATCGCAGCCCTCGCGATCGGCCGCGGCGCGATCACGATTCGAGGCAGCTGTCGGGTCGAGGGCGACGGCGGAGTGCCGTACGCGCCGATTGCCGAGGGCCTTCGCGGGCTCATCCGGGACGCTCCGGCCGACCTCGTGGCCGCTGCCGTCGGCTCCTCGGGGCCGGATCTTGCGCGGATCGCTCCCGTCTTCGGACGCGAAGAACACCTCCGCGGGCGCGAAGCCGCCGAGTCCCTCCAGGCGCGCCTGTTCGACTCGCTCCTGGGCTTCCTCGAACGACTGTCCCAGCGGTCGCCCGTCTTGATCGTCGTTGAGGATTTGCACTGGGCGGACGCCGCAACCCGCCATACGGTTGCCTTCCTCGCCGGCACGCTGCGGACCGAGTCGGCGACGATCGTGTTGAGCTACCGATCGGACGAGCTTCCTCGGCGTCACCCGATCGTCGCCTGGTTGGCCGGGCTGGAACGGTCCGACCGGCTCGAGCGAATCGACCTCGCTCCCTTCGACGCGTCGGAGACCCGCGAGGTAATGGCCGCTATCCTCGAGTCGGAGCCGGTACCGGCCCTCGTCCAGCGGATCTACGAGCGCTCCGAAGGCAACGCCTTCTTCGTCGAGGAGCTGCTCGGCGGACGGCAACCGCAGGGCAGCGATCGCGGACTTCCGCCGACGCTTCGGGACGTCCTCATGGCGCGGATCGCGTCGGTGCCGAATGCCGCCATGTCGATCGCGAATATCATTGCCGTCGCCGGTCGGCCGGTCGGCCACGAGCTGCTCTCGGCCGTCGCTGGAACATCGGAACCGGACCTTCTCGCCGCGGTTCGGGCGGCCTTCGGCGCGAACCTGTTGATTCCCCAAGGCGTCGGCGAGGACGAGGGCTACGGCTTCCGGCATAGCTTGCTGCGGGAGGCCCTGTACGAGGATCTGTTGCCCGGCGAGCGTCGGGCCATCCACCGGCGGCTGGCGGAGGCACTCGACCGAGACGGCGCCGATGTCATCGGCCGCGACGCAGGAGGCTTGGCCGAGCTCGCGCACCATTGGGCGGCGGCGCGCGACGACCAACGTGCGTTCGAGGCATCGCTTAAGGCCGGTGATGCCGCCGAGTCGGCCTTCGCGTTCGAGACGGCCAGACGCCAGTACGATCGCGCCCTCGAGCTTTGGGAACGCGTTCCCTCCCCCGAGACCGTCGCCGGACTCGATCGTGTTGAGCTGCTTCGGCGCACTGCTCGCGCGGCCGAGGCGTCCGACGATCGGCGGCATGCTGCCGCCTTGCGGCGCCAGGCGGTCGACGCAGTCGACGAGCACGAGGAGCCGGTCCGCGCTGCCATCCTTATCGAGGAGTTGGCCCGCGCCCTCTACCGGACGGGCGAGACGGACGCGTCGCTCAGATTCTACGAACAGGCGGTCGCGATGCTACCGGATTCACCCACCGCCGAGCGCGCCCGAGTGCTCGCAGGGCTCGGGCAGATCTGGATGCTGCTGGACCGTTTCGACGAGTCGGTCCAGGTATGCACAGAGGCGGTCCTTGTCGCGCGCCAGGTGGGCGCCGCCGCCGAGGAGGGACACGCGTCGAATACGATGGGCGTCGCGCTCGCGTGCCAGGGCGTTTGCGACGACGGACTTGCGGCGCTCGAGCATGGACTCGCGATCGCCCTCCGGCTTCGTATTGCCGATGACGTCGGCCGGGCCTATGTAAATCTCACTGACGGGCTTCGGTTCTGCGGACAGGACCGAGCCGCCCTCGACCGGGTCGAGGAGGGCCTCGTGGTTGCTGAGGCGATGGGGATCGGTCGGTCGTACGGGTCGCTCCTTCGCGCCCACGGCGCCCGCAGCGCATTCAACCTCGGACGCTGGGGCGAAGCCGCGGCCCAGATCGAGCGCGTCTTCGCGGGGGTGGGGCAAGGCCGGAACATTGAACTGTACGTCCTCGCCTACACCGCCGAATTCACGGTCGCGTCCGGCGACCATGAGACCGCGGAGGGGCGGCTCGACCGTTTCGCTGATCTGTTGGAGGGGCAACCGATCGAAATGGAGTTCCTCATGCCGTATGCTGGCGCCCGCGCTGAGCTCGCGCTCTGGCGGCACCGCCCGGACCAGGCGTGGGCCGTAATCGATCAGGCATTGCCGCTCATCCGAAAAGGTCGAGCGCATCACCTCACAAGCCAGCTCTTCCGCGTGGGCGCTTGGGCTCTGGCCGATCTCGCACAATTCGCGGCGGCACGGCGGGACGACCAGGCGACCGCTGCGGCGGTCGAGCGCATCTCGCGGCTCCAAACCGAGGTTGGGGCGATCCTGGACGACCTGTCGACAGTCGCCCCGCCGCGACCCCGCCATCACGCTGACGCGGCGACCGTCGATGCGGAGCTCAGCCGCGCTACCGGCGCGTCCGATCCGGCCCTTTGGCGCAGGGCCGCGGAGCGCTGGCTGGCGTGCGAGCGTCCGTACCTCGAATCCTATGCGCGGTGGCGTGAAGCCGAGGCGTGCCTCGAACGTGGGGACCGTGGATCGGCAGGCGAGGCGCTCAGGATTGCGCACGCGATCGCGATCCGTCTGCCGGCCCCACCGCTGGTCAGTGCCATCGAAGCCCTCGCCAAACGAGCCCGAATTGACCTCGCAGGTGTACGTTCGGCGAAGTCGCACCCGCCGGTCGATGGTCTTGATCCGTTCAGGCTGACGCCTCGCGAGCGCGAAGTCTTGGCGCTGATCGTGGAGGGGCGCACCAACCGCCAGATCGCGGAGGCGTTGTTCATCGCCGAAAACACCGCCGGCGTCCACGTGTCCCGGATCCTCGGCAAACTTGGCGCAGCCAGCCGCACGGAGGCGGCGAGCATCGCCCATCGCGCCGGGCTCGACCACGCATGAGGCAATAGGGCAGCCCGCCACGGCCGTCGAAACGAAGACCTGCTAACTGGACGGCGTGCGCTCGGAATTTCACGCTCATGCCACAACGCTTGGGCCGATCTACTTCGTAAACAGGAGGTCCTCGGTTCAAATCCGAGTGTCGGCTCCAGCCTTCCCCTCTGCCGTGCCGAAACCAGGCTTGGGATTCTCCGCGGCGACCCGCCAGAGCCCATCAGCATGGTCGCGCGCCTCAGTCGCCTCGCCGATCTCCGAGCGTTGTCGAAGCGATGAAGCCATCGCCGCGCCGGCCGGACTTCGGGCGTGAGGGCGCAAGACGCCGTCGATCCATGGTGAGCTCTGGCTTTGCCCGGATGGGCTCCTGCGTCGTTCCCTTGGTCTCTGGACGACCATCCGACACCGGAACCGGCGGTCCGTCGATCCGGCCAACCGCCCAACGCGTGCCAGCTGACTTGGCCCTCGCGCCCGACTTCCGCACCCTTCCTGGCGAGGGAGCCCGTCTCTGAGGGACGGGCTCTTCTCGCGTTTTCGGTGGTACCCGCGTTTCAACTCAACCGACTAGCGGTTGGGGACTGCTCGGCTCGAGGCGACGAGGATCGCCTCGACGTCAACGACCGCGTACACCGACAGGATGACGATCAAGTTCTCCTGGGACCACGTCAGCGTGTCGAAGATGGATTCCCCCGAGATCAGCGATCGCGGATCCTCCGCGTTGGCCGTCCTACGATCAAGAACCCGATGAGCGCGAGGCCGAAGATGCCTGCGAATAGGACCACGGGGATCGATCCCGTACCGTCAGTAGTCGTCGTCGCCACCGAGTCGGTCTGCGGCGTAGCTCCGGAGCACGCGCGGCTGTCAATCGTGTCGTTGATGAGCGTCACCTCGCCGTTCCGTGCAAGGGCCCGGCCGTCGAGCGAGACACCCGAGGCCATCGTGATCGAGGTCAAGGCCATGATTGTTCCAACGAAGGTTGAGCCCGAGCCCAACGTCGCGGAGCTCGTGACCTGCCAGAAAACGTTGCACGCGCTCGCGCCATTGACCAGATTGACCGTGCTCGATGAGGCCGTGACGAGATCGGATGTGGCCTGGAAGATCCAGACGGAGTTCGGATCGTTCTGTCCGTCGAGGGTCAACGTGCCCGTCAGGTCGAGCGTGGCGCCGCCCGCCGTGTAAACGCCCCCGATCAGGGTGAGCCCGCCAAGGGTCCCGTGAGTCGCGGTGACGGATCGACCGGCCGCGTCCGTATAGGCGGTCGTGAGATCGCTCTGGGCCTTGATCGCGATGGCGTCACCCATGTGGGTGGCTCCGACCACGTTGCCCGGCGGAAAGCCAGTGACGGCCAGCGCCGGCGCGATCCCGACGTTGCCGGTGATCGTCGAAGGTCCGGTGTTGGTGATCGCAGGGGTCCCCGCCAACACCGCGAAGGGCGCCGCTGTGCCGAGACCGACCGTCGTCGGACCGGCCGCAAACGCAGTCTGGGCCTCGGCGAGCAGGCCGATCCCCAGGATCACCGCTGCGGCTGTCCGGAGCGCCGTTCTCGGCGCGCGCGTTGCTGTGTTCATCGTGCTTGCCTCTCATCCCTGATCGCCACATCGTCCGCCCGTGGGCGGTCGCCGGATCCGGACAACCGAGGGCGACGGATTCGGCCATCTGAGTGCTTCCTGCGTTCGTCGCGCCTGAGCCGCCAGCGTCGAGCCTCTCCCGACTGTCGGGCCTCGAGTGTGACCTGTCATGACGCCGCGTCATGCCACGAGGCGGGCGGCCAGTGCAGCGTCGCGGCCTCGGCCACCAGCCCGGCTCAAGCCGCATGACGCGATTGCACATGAACTCGACCGGTCATGACCGGACCTCGGGGTTCGTCAACAGCAGGTCCTCGGTTCAAATCCGAGTGTCGGCTCCAATGAATTGAGCGTGCGACGGGTGCTGCGAGGCACGCCCGACTCGTCGTTTCGGGAACACCCTCGACCCTGCGCGCCGGCACCCCAAGGACGTGCGATTCCACGCCCAGCACCGCTCAACGCCAGTCCAGCCAGTCGATTGGGCCCTGGCGTCGGGGAGGCCATGTTTCCCCAGGACACCACAATTCGGCATCAGACCGCTCGCCACGACACGATGCGTTTGATACAGTCCGCGCCGGAAGCCACCGATGGTCTTCCATCGATTCCACTCCGGAGGGGAGGGTCGGTCCAGGTGGCACGACATCGGAGACGGGCGTGATGCAGCACGCTGTAGCACCACCGGCCGGCGCGATCGCGGTGCCCGCGGCCACCGAGCCGATTCTGGTCGCCCGCGATATCCACCGGTCATATGGGACCCGGCGCGCACTCCGCGCGCTGTCGTTCTCGCTGCTGCCCGGCCGGGTGCTCGGCTTCCTGGGACCGAACGGCGCCGGCAAGACGACGGCAATCCGGGTGCTGACGACGATCCTCGAACCGACCTCCGGACAGTTCGAGGTGGGCGGAATCTCGTCCGAGCATCCGGACCGGATCCGCCGTCTCATCGGCGTGCTGCCCGAGGGCCTCGGCTTCCCACGCCACAGCACCGGGCGCGACTACCTGACCTATTTCGGTCAGTTGTACGGTCGCCGCAAGGCCGATGCTCGCCAGACCGCGGACCGCCTCCTCGCCGACGTCGGACTCACCGCCCGCGGCGACTCCCTCATCGAGACATACAGCCACGGCATGCGCCAGCGGCTGGGAATCGCGCGTGCCCTGGTGAACGACCCGCAGGTCGTGTTCCTCGATGAGCCCACCCTCGGCCTGGATCCGCGCGGCCAGCTAGAGCTACTCGGCCTGATTCGTGAGATCGCACGCGATCGCCAGGCCGGAGTCGTTCTCAGCAGCCACCTCCTTTCGGAGATCGAGAACATCTGCGACGACGTCGTGATCATGAACGCCGGTCAGATCGTGGCCAAGGGATCTGTCGCCGAGGTCCTCGGCCAGGCCAGCCAGGACCCCGCCCGCCAGAACAGCGTGCGGGTCCGCGTCGCCGATCTATCGATCGCGCCGGCCGAGTCGACGATCGACGGACTGGCCGGCGTGCGCCGGCTCGACACCGAACCGGGCGGTTGGCTGACCGTCGAGTTCGTCGACGACCAGGGCGCGCCGGTTCACGACATCGACCGGAACCGCGTCCTCGACGCCCTCATCCGTGCCGGGATCCCGATCCTCGGGTTCGAGGTGGCCGGGGGTCGCCTCCAGGACGTCTTCCTCCAGCTGACGGCGGAGTCGATCGAATGACTGCGAACCCGCGCGTCTGGTGGCTCCAGTTCCGCCAGGAGCTCGATGAGCTGTGGGTCGGTGGCAAGGCACTCAACTTGCTGATCCTGTACTCGGTTCTCATGTCGATCACCGCGTTCCTGCTGGCCACGAACAGCGAGCTCAGCCTGACGCCGCCGCGGACGATGATCGTCGTGACGATCCAGTCGGCCATCTCGTTCGGCCTCTTCCTCGGACTGATCATCGCGTCCGAGAGCCTGAGCGGCGAGCGCGAGCGCGCCACCCTGGAGCCCCTGCTGCTGACCCCGGCCAGCCACCGCCAGATCATCCTTGGCAAGTTCCTCGCGGCGCTGTCACCGTGGCCGATGGCCTACGCGCTGACCATCCCCTATGTCGCGGTCCTCGCCCAGGGTGACCTCGCCCTCGTCCCCGCGCTGGCCTGGGGTGCGCTGCTCGGTACGCTCGTCGCGATCGTATTCACCGGCATCGGGTTGGTCGTGAGCATGTGGTCCAACTCGAGTCGCACGAGCCTGTTCGTCGGTCTGCTCGTCTATCTCGCAACGCTCCTGCCCGCCCAGCTGCCCGGTGAGTTCCAGAGCACTGCGGCTGGCGCGGCGATCCAGGCCATCGATCCGCTCGAGGCCGTCCGGGTCTTCCTGCGACAGGGATTCGTCGATGTGCGTCCGGTGGAGGAGCTGTGGCCGCTGCTGTACGCGCCGGTGGCGGTGACGATCGGGGTCATCGGGGCGATCTTCCTCTCGAGCGGGGGACGCCTGTCGCTGACGGCCGGCGCGCCACGGATCCTGTCGATGGTCGCCCGACGGGCTGAGGGGGTCGGTGAGCATGCAACGTAGCCAGGGTGCAGGCGCGTGGTGGCTGATCGTGCGCAAAGAGCTGGCCGACCTGTGGATCGGCGGGCGCCTGCTGCTCCTGCTCACGCTCTTCAGCCTCCTCATGTCGGTCACCTCGATCCTGCGCGAGACCGAGAGCCAGCTGAACCTCATCCCGCCGGCCGAACTGGTCTTCCTGACCCTTCTGTCGGCGATCTCCTTCGGCGTGCTCATCAGCCTGATCGTCGGCGCCGACAGCATCAGCGGTGAACGGGAGCGCGCCACGCTTGAGCCGCTGTTGCTGACGCCGACCGGCCGGCGACGGATCGTGGCCGCGAAGTTCCTCGCGGCCGTATCACCGTGGCCGGTCGCCCTGCTCCTATCCGTGCCCTACGTCCTCGTGCTGGGACAGGGGGACGACATCATCGGTCGGGGATTGCTCTGGGCGTTCGCGTTGGGATCGCTCCTGGCAATCGCGTTCGCCGGGTTCGCGATGCTCGTCAGCATGTGGTCGCGATCGAACCGGACGAGCCTGTTCGTGTGCCTCCTTGTCTACCTCCTGTTGCTGATTCCCACCCAGTTCCCGGGCGAGGCACAGAAGGGTCCCCTCGGCTATGCCCTCCAGCAGGTGAACCCGATGCAGGCATCGAGCGAGTTCCTCGAGAAGTTCATCGTGAACCACCGAGCTCCGAGCGAGCGCTACACGTACCTCTTCGCCGACATCGCATCGGCGGTCCTCATCGTCGGGATGCTGTTCCTGTACGCCGCCCCGCGCCTCCAGCTCGAGGGGGGATCGCCACGCCTGGGACGACCGAAGCGGCGCGCGACGGGTGCGGCTGCGACCGTCGTGACCGCCGCGCTGTTTGCGATCGGGGCAGCGTTCATGTCGCTGGCGGGCGGGTCCGCCGTCAACGCCGCGGACCCACCCGGTGCGCCGACGATCGAGATGGCGGTCGACCTGGATGCGGCGACCGTCAAGACCGGCGACGAGATCGAGTTCACGACGACGGTCACCAACATCGCCGACACGGACTCGCCACAGCTGACCGTGGCGATGAACATCATCAACCTCGGCAAGCGCGATCCGGTGGATCCGGAGGACTGGTCGCCCGAGCGGACTCAGGTCGTCGACCCGATCGCCCCGGGGGAGAGTGCCGAGCAGTCCTGGACGGTCGAGGCGATCCAGGATGGCAATTACATGGTGTACATGACCGCGATCGTCAAGCCCGGAGCCCCCGAGGAGACCACGCTCCCGGTCACGAGTCCGGGGATCCATCTGACGGTCGCGGCCTTCCAGAACGCGAATCCCGGCGGCGTCCTGCCGGTCGCCCTCGGCATGCCCATCGGGCTGATTGTCGTGGCCTTCGTCCTGCGTCGGTACTGGCGCCGGAACCGCGCCGGTGGTGTCCCCGCAGCGCCGGGCACCTGACCGACCGTGCACAGGCCCATGTCGATGGTCGCCCGTGGCCCGCGCCGGGCGACGATTCTGGCCGGCGCTCTGGTGATGACGGTCATCGTGGCCGGCTGCAGCGGCACGCTCGTGCCGATCACGCCGCCACCGGCGACGTCCACCCCCCGACCCGAGCCGACCGAAGCGCCCACGCCCTCGCCGGCGCCCAGCGAATCGACGGCCGCCTCGCCGTCCGGCCCACCGGTGCCGGTCGAGGTCACTCTGACGATCGCCACGGCCGAGGGCGCCGAGGACTTCGCCTATCTCCCGACCGCACTGGAGGCTCCCGCCGGATCCACGATCACGCTCACGTTGACCAACGCGACCAATCCGGACGACGAGGTCGGCCACAACTGGGTGCTGGTGAGGCCCGGCCAGGAGGCATCGGTGCTGGCCAGCGCACTTGCCGTCGGCGACGCTCGAGACTGGCTGGACACGCAGGACCGCGGCATCATCGCCTCGTCGCGCCTGATCGAAGGCGGCCAGCAGGACGACGTTACGTTCGACGCCCCGCCGGCAGGCTCGTACACCTTCGTCTGCACCTACCCCAAGCACTATCCCGGGATGCAGGGAACCCTGACCATCCCCTGAGCGCCAACCGACGGAGGGCGCATCGGCCCCGAATTCACGGAGATCGCGACCGAGATCGCGAGCTGGCCGACGACGCGGCCATCAAAGCCCACAAGCCGCAGGCTGTAGTCGGCGACGGAGGCGCCGATGGGCCCTGGACACGAAACACTGGAGTCTCGGTCGCGATAGAGGCCGTTGAATGCCATTGGACGGGCCTCGGCCAGTTTCATAAACAGCAGGTCCTCGGTTCAAATCCGAGGGTCGGCTCCACAAGTCCCCTTACGGCGACACGTCCAGGATCATCGTGAGGCCGCCCGCGCCGTCCTCTTCGGTGTTGTCGTTGGTGGTGTGGTGGTTGATGTGGCAATGGAGCAGCCATTTGCCGACTTGACGGGCCGTCCAAATCACGTCGTACCGTTCGCCTGGCGCAACGTTCACCGTGGCAGGATGGCCAGCTTCGTTCGTGGAGGCAGCACCGTTGCCGTTTCGGCGGGCTCCTGACCATGCGCCGGCTCCTGACCGTGCGCTGGCCCCTGGTGCTCGAAGCTCGTCTGGTGGATGAATGATTCGATGAGCGTGAAGAGCAGATAGCCCGCCATCGCCGCAACGCCCACTTCGAGAACTCCAGCCGGGCCGACGAGGGCGTGGGCTTCGGGCAGCAGATCGGCGATGGCCGTGGCCACCAGGACGCCCGATGCAAACGCCATGAACGGGTGGAGCCGATGTCGCAGGCGCAGTGCGGCAATGCCACCGACAAACGTCGAGAAGAAGGGCAGGATCGCAGCGATCGGCATCGCGTTATCTGTCGCCGAACAGGCTGGCGGTTCCAGTCACGCAGAGCATGGGCAAGGGTCCTCCGTCGAGCATCCGAAGTCGGTACTCGGTTGGGCTGGTCGGCAACTGGCTGGAGCGACCCTGTCGCAGGGTCTCAGCGGAGAAGACCCTCGTCCTTGACGGTTCGCCATCCGCCTCTGCGGGCGGCGGAGCAACAACGATCGGTTTCGGCGACGTCACGGAACCCTGGCCGAGCGGCTCGCGCTCGTGGGCTCGCTGGGATGACCCACGGTAATGACCGCATCGGTATTGGACCGGAGACTGGCGAGATGAACAACACAGCGTGTGTGTTCCGATCGAGGGCGCGACCTCGCGCGGGCGGGGTCAAGATCGAACGAAGGAGAACAAGCCATGACTGACCATCGCGATACCGTTGTCGTCACTGACCGAGGCTCGAGCACTGGGGCCATCCTCGGGGTCATCGTCGTCATCATGCTCCTGGCCATCGGCTGGTATCTATTCCTCGGCCCGGGCGCTGGCCAGAACACGAAGCCTGGCGACATCAATGTCGACGTGAACCTGCCGACGCTCGTGCCGGTCTCGTCATAGGACAACAATTCCGAGCCCGGTGCGTCATCACGATGCGCCGGGCTCGCTTCGTTCGGAGGACTGCTGGACCCGAACTTCGTTCGAGGACTGCCGGACCCGAAAGCGACGGCCGAGAGCACATCGCTACATCCGGTTGCCTTGATCGTCGTTTACGACCCTTGTTGGGCTGACGTCATTCCGGCTTGGCCCTGGTAGTTCCGGTGGCCCGCTTCTGGTCGGCGGCGCGGATATCGTCGCCCAGGTTCCCGAGGCCTTCGCGCACCTCGTCGCCGGCATTGCCGACACGGTCCTTGAGGCTCGTACCGTCAAGACCTCGGGCCGTCTTCTTGACCTTGGTCTCGATGCTTCGGTAAGTCCGTTTGGCGTCACTCATCGCTCGGTGCCCTCCCTGCGTTTCGTCGAATTGGAATTGCGTCCGAGGTCGATCCTCGACTGGGCTGGACGACAGCTGGCCCGGTCGCGACGTGTTTCAGATCCGGATCACGCCGACGACACCGATTCCACCATTCCGATTCATCGACTCCTCCAGGTGGTCAAGCGACTGGCGATGGGCCGTCGGACCACGTCTTCACGACCTCGGTCGGGACGATGCTCTCGTCCGTCGGACTGGAGCATCAACAACCCCATCTCGAGCACGAGGACTCTCCCTTTGTCAACGATGTCAGCCGGAGCGAGACCTACCTGCGAAACCGGCCTCGGCCAAAATATCCCGTGATGAAGAGAACGACAAGGACGATGACGACGATTTCGACGATGCCCTCCTTGGTAATGACCACCTGAAGGGAATTTGGTGCCGAGCGTCGCAGCGCGACCCTCGCCACTGACCCAGAGGAAGATCGGCTCACGGGACCGAGATGTCATGAAGTTCCGTCATGCCAAGCGCGTCAGGCGCTTGCCCCGGGCTTGGCGAGAACACCACCCTGCCGTGGCAATCCGGCTCGCGACGTCCGCTCGCTTCACATCGACCGCGATGGAGTCAACGTCCTCCGAAGCCACAGGCCCAGGGTGAGCGCGCCGATCGCAGGCACGAACGACCAGGCCGCGAACATGAGCAGCGTGACGGCGATGACCTGTTGAGCGTCGCCCAGCGCGTCAGGATGATCGCTCGGCCCGAGGCTCGTGGCGAGCGCCGCAGCGCTGTCGGCGAGCCTGGTGAGCGCAGCCGCGTTGGCGGCGAGCGCATCGCGGTTGCCGGCAAGGCCGTCGGCGACGAGCGGGATCTGGGTACCGAGGCCGTCCATGCTCGCCGCGATCCGCCCGACCGCGTCTGCTGACGAGGACAACGGAGTTGCTCCGAAGATGTTGACCGACCGAAGCTGGGACTCGAGGCTTGCAAGGTCAGACTGCACTTCGGTGATCGTGACGGTCACGGCCGAGACGGCCTGACGCGCCTGGTCGGCGGTCTGGCTGAACGACTCGACGGTCGTCGATGCGCCGCGCAGCACGGCGGCGCTGAGCTGGATCGTGTTCGCCGCCCGGGCGACGGTTGCCTCGGCGTCGCTGCGCAGGCTGCTGATCCTGCCGTTGACCCAGACAGTCGCGCCGAACCCGACCGCCGCTACGACGAGCCCGACGAGACCGTACGCGATGAGCCCGCGGCTCAACCACGGCAGGCCCGCGGTCGGGCCGTCCCTTCCGGACGCGGCGCCGGTCGTCATGGCCGTAGCCCAACGCTTGCGAGCTCCGCCTCGGCGAGCCGGTCGTGGCGGCCGTTCGCCCAATCGCCGAGGGGATCCGGCGTGAAGTCGAGGAGTGTCGAGTAGTCGAGCCGGCAAAGGGCCCGCATCGCCAGGATCGGCTCGATGGAGGCGTCGACCGCGCGGGGCGCCGTGCGGATGGCTCGACGGGCGGCCCGAAGGCGTCGCAGCCGCTCCCAGCGCCAGGGCAGATAGCGGTTCAGCCGCGGTACGAGCGTCACGAGGGCGAGCAGCAACGCGAGCACGACCGCGACGACGATGATGAACTGTTCGAGCTGCGAGCCGAATTCGGATAGCGGCTGGCCCGGCGCGGCGAAGGCGTTCCGTGCGATGTCGCCGAGCTGCGATCCGACGAGCGGTACGCCGGCCAGCGAGTCACCCAGGTCGCGCCCACTCTGGATCATCTGCTCGCCGCCGGTCCGGATGGTCCGGCCGGCCTCGGCAAAGCTGACCAGGAACTGGAACAGCCGCCAGACGATGCTTCCCCAGAGCAGGACCCACAGAAGCGTCGCGACATCGGCGACCTGTTCCTTCGCCCGCGCGACGGGCAACTCGCTCCAGATCTTGATCATCCGTGGGCCCTCCTCCGACGCGGCTCTACGTTACGCTGCTCGACCAGGGCGCTTGCCTCCCGGGTGCGAATGCGTCCACGCCGTTCGAGTGTCGTGGCCCGGAGCCGCTCGGTCATGAGGGCCCGTCATCCGCAGACAGAGCGGAGCGGGAGTAGGATCGACGTCCAGCTCCGCTCGGTGGGATCAGCCGGATGCCATCACCCACGAGGCTCGCCCGCCTCGCGCGGGTCGCGATGCTGCCCGAGACTCGACGTCTGATCACTGGCGCCGCCCGATCGCCGAGCCTGCGCAATCTCGCCGGCCGAGCCGTCCATGATCGTGCCGGCCTGTTGCACGACCTGAAGCAAAGACGCCCTCGAGATCTGGCTCGTGGAGCCGTCAACCACCCTGCCACGCGGGAGCTCGCAAGGGCGAGCGTCCTGTTCCTGCCAGCTCGCTACGGTCCACTGGGCTGGGTGGCAAGCTGGGTGACGATCAGGGTCGTGCGTCGGGTGGTCGGATCCGATCCCGACGACCGGCGCTGACTCCACCTGGCTCTGGGCGAACCGGAGGGATCCGCCCCTCCCAGTCGTGCGATCGCTCTTCGGCTGTTATCACGACCCCTGACGACTGGGTCATCGCGCCGCAAAGGCGGGTGCACGTACCGTTCGCATCGTGAATGCCAATCGTCTGCGCCGCGGTGTCGCGATGAAGGTCCGGCCGATCCACGTCCTTCGAGCGGTGCTGGCGGGCGTCATCCTGCTGGCCGGAGCCCTGGCGGTGGCGCGAGCAATGGCTCCGCGACGGACAACCCCTGAGTATGACCCACCCGTCCTCGCCGGCCAGCAACTCTGGGGAGCCTGTTCCGGCGGGTTCTATGCGCGCCACGGGGACACGATCGTGCTCACGTCCACCGGCCATTGCACGACCGAGGGCACGGTCGCGTATGACCCGGACGGCACCACGGTCCGCGGCGTGTTCGGCCCGGCGGCGCGTGACGCGACCTGCCCGTACCCCGACCACACGTGCGCCGCGTCCGACCTCAACTACCTGGTGGTCGCCGTGGATCGCATCCCGTGGGGACATCTCAACGTCGTGGACCTCGGAACTGCCGGCTATCGCGTCATCCCGCCGGACACGAAGCCGCTCGCCTGCAATGACATCGCGGTCGGCGACTCGGTCGAGATCGATGGCCGCAACACCTACCGCGACGGGGCTGTCGTTGAGAAGGGAGACAACCTCAAGCCGCCCGATGAGGACGGCTCGTATTTCCCGTGCATGATCGCGGCGAACATCAAAGTCGAGGTCGGGGACTCCGGCGGTGCCGTCCTGGTCCGTGGGATCCCGGCCGGGGTGACGAGTCGGAGCTTCGGCGGCTGGCTGGGTTTCACGCCGCTCGCCGAAGGCCTGGCTGAGCTGGGCCTCGAGCTGTGCACGATGCCAGATTGCGGGCTCGTGCCGCCCGCGACGGCAGCGACCAGCTGATCATCCAACCCATCGCCGTCGCCTGAACTGGCGGAAGGTTCAGGGCAAATCCTTCCCGAATCGGCTATGTTCGGTTCATCATCTGCTCACTCGGGAACCATTTCCGGCCGGCGCACGACATACCTGCTGAGCGCGACCGGACGGTCGGGCCGATGCGAGGGCCACGATGGACCAGCGCGAGCGCGTTGAGTTGGCGAGGCGAGGCGATCATGACGCCTTCGCCCTGCTTGCCGGCACGTTCGTCGCGCGGCTGGACGCGGCGGCCCGACTGATCCTCCGGGACCCCGAACTCGCGCGGGACGCGGTCCAGGAGGGGTTCATCCGCGCCTGGCGGAACCTTCCGGCGCTCCGTGACCCCGATCGCTTCGAGGCCTGGTTGCGGCGGCTGGTGGTCCGCTCGTGCATTGACATGCTGCGCCGGCGAGGCCGGCGCCCAATCGAGATCGAGTTGACCCCGATCGATAGCCCAACCGTTGCCGACATCTCCTCAGTCATCGCCGACCGCGAGCTTCTGGATCAGGCGCTCAGGCGCCTCGATCCCGAGTGGCGCGCAGTTGTTGTCCTCCACTTCTACCTCGGGATGCCGTTGCCGGCAGTCGCTGCGACGCTCGGCATTCCGATTGGAACCGCCAAGTCAAGACTCCACCGGTCGCTTTCCGCCATGCGGTTGACGATCGATGTCGATCCCGGGGATTCCGGTTCGACACCTCTCCGGCAGGGGCAGTACGCATGACCGCTTTTGATCGTATCGAACGGCGCCTGCCCGACCTCTTGGAGGACCTGGCCTCGGCCCACGTCCCCGACTACTTCGACGACATCCTCCAGGCGACCACGGTCACAGACCAGCGGCCCGCCTGGTCATCCATCGAAAGGTGGCTTCCTGTGGATCTCACCATGCCTTCTCCGATCGGCCGGGCGCGCCTCCTGCCGAGATTGGCCTTCCTGCTGCTGCTCGGGCTGCTCGTGGTCGCCTCCGTGCTTTTGTACGCAGGTTCGCAACCGCCACGCATCCCGGCGCCGTTCGGGCCGGCCACCAACGGCTCGCTGTACTTCAATGATGCGAACGGCAATGTCATGGCCGTAGATCCGAAGACCTTGGAGTCGAGGAACGTCCTCGCCTTGCCGAGCCGCGGGAGAGGAGACGGCGTGCTCCCATCACGGGACGGCCTCCATATCGCGGTGTTGGTGAAGAGCGTCGACGGCGAGCAGGTGATCGTCGCCGACCGAGACGGCATGAATTCCCACACGCTGCCCGGCACGTACATCAATTTCTCAGAGATTGATTGGTCACCCGACAACACGCAGGTGGCCATCATCTCGAGCGTCACGGGGGTGGCAGCGATCTCGATCCTACCTGCGGATGGTTCAGCCGCGACCTCGTTGTCCATCCCTCTCAAGCCGCAGAACTTCTGGTACATGCCGAATGGCAGCTTCGTCTTCACCGGCACAAAGACCGTTGGCGGCGGCCGAACCTACGGCCTGTACGCCGTGAATGCAGACGGGACTGATCTTCGACCCATCCTGCCCCCGACCCTAGCGGAGCTGGACTGGCTCGCGATGAGCCCGTCCCCGGACGGCCGGAGCCTGCTCTATTTCCGCTGGCGTGATCCCAGCGAAAAGGGGCGGTTGCATCTGGTCGACATCGCGACCGGCTCCGACACGACCGTCCAGGTTGCCGGGGCACAGGCGTCGGACGCGTTCGAGGGCGCCAGCTTCTCACCGGACGGCCGGAGTATCCTCTTCAATTGGTTCAGCGCAAGTGGCACCGTCAGGCTCGCGGAGGTCCCGGTCGGCGGCGGCACGGCAGTCCAGTTCGGTCCGGCCGTCCACTTTGACGTGTCTCCCAACGCGTTCTTCTCGCCGGACGGTCGGTCGGTGATCGCCTGGTATCCGTCGCTCAAGGAGCTGTGGCTCCTGGACCCATTGGGGAACAGCGGCGCCGACCGAAAGTTGGCACTGCCTGTGACCGATATCCCCGCCTGGCAGCGCGTCGCTCCGTAGCACGCATCCGACTCGGCGCGCCCGGCTCGTTGGGAGCGACGCGAGTGGTGCCGGGCGTAGCCGCTTCTTGACCACCGTCGACAGGGACCGGCTTGCCATCTCCCGCGGAGAGAACCAGGCCGCTGAACGACAGCGCTCCCGAGTCCCCTGCCGAGCTCGTGGTACGTGCCACCGGTTGCGGCATCTGTTGCCCTGCCGACAAACGTCCCAGCCACGAGGAGGGCGGCTGATCCGAAACCCGCGCCAATCGCCCAGGTGACATGGCCGTGCCGAAACTTCGTCGCCGCCAATCCGATCACCACCAGGGCGATGACCGCGCCGCCCAGCAACAGGACCATGTTCACCATTCGGAAGATGTTGCCCAGTCGGCCTTCGCTCGACATGCAGGCGAATCCCCTGCCGGCGAAGAGGCCGAGGGTCGCAGCGGAACCGACCGCGCGGTCCTCGACCGGTTCATGGCACTACTTCCTGCGGGCATGTCCACTCGATGAGTCCGGCGATGTCGATCAAATCGCCGGTTGAATCCGGACCGGTCCTGGCGACGAGATCGGCGAACCGGACCGAGCCGGCCGTCTTCGTGAACGAGACGACAACGGTAGATGACGGCCCGACCTCCATTTCTGTTGCAAGGGGTTTGCCGTCATCGGGCACCAGACGTGGCTCCAGTCCGAGCTGGAGTCGGACGCCACCCATGCGTGGGGCGTCGTCGTTTGCTTCCCAGCGATCACCCTTGTTGAGATAGACCGAGAGAAACGGTCGTTCGGGCGTGTCAAGTTGCATATTCGGGTCGCCGCTGACCGAGATCTCCGTGCCGCTGGCGACACTCGAGCACGATGCGGATCCGGATGCCGTGGCCACGACTGGGGTGTCGAGGTGAACCGTCATAGTCCCGTTGAACGACTGGATGAGCGGCTCACGGCTCGGGCCCAGGCTCTGACCTGCCAGGAGCCCGAAGGCAACGGCGAGGGCCATGATGCCGAGCGATCGCACCTTCCCGCGCCCGACCGCAGCGATCAGGCCTGCCGGGACCATGATCGCAATCGCCGCGATCGTGATCATGCTCCCGGAGTACAGAGGCCACCAGATCCAGTCTAGATAGGCACCCAGCACACCAGCAAGGCTGAAGATCAGCGCAAGGCCGAGGATTCCTGCAAGCGGCATCACGGTGATTCCTTCCAATGGGGTGCGGCACGAACATTCCGTGTGCGCACTCTCTTTGCGAGCCGGCACTGCGGCAGACCTGCGGCGATCACCGCTCTTGAGAGGGCGTCGCGCGCCGGCGTCGCCACCCGGTGACCGCGCGGGACAGGACGATGAACGGCGCGAGGAGCACGATGCCGAATACTGCCTGCGTGAACTGGTTGGTCGAGTCGTTCCCGCTCATGTCGGCAAGTGCAAGGACAAGGCCGAACCAGATCCAGGCACCGAGTGCCCAGAGACAGCTTGAACGCCGTTTGCCGGTCACGTGTGACAACCGTCAACCCGGGTCCATGCCGGGGTACCGCCAACCTGGTGCGGCAGCTCTGCAGCGCGGACCCGAAGCCGCGCCCTGGCTCGACAAATCAGTGCCCGCGTCGCGCCGTGTGACATCCGGAGCTGCGCCGCGATCTCGATACCGCTCGCGCCGCTGGCAGCCATGAGCAACGCGGCTCGCTCGGCTGTCGAAAGTGTCGCCAGGGCGAGGCGGAGTTCATCGTGGCCCTCGTTCCGAAGCGCGACAAGATCGGGCTCATCGGGCGCGCCGACATGGAGAAGCCGAGGCGCCAGGCGACGAGCCACTGCGGCCCGACGGGCCCGACTAATGACAAGATTGGTCACCGCGCGATAGAGCCATGCGCCGGCCGTGTCTGGATACCGACCAGCGCGGGCTTCCGTGAGTAGTTTCACGAAGGCTTCCTGGGTGACATCTTCGGCCAGCTCGGGATCCCGCGTCGCTCGCAGGGCCACGGCGTAAGCCATCGCCGCATGGGCCCGATGAGCGTTCGTTACGTAGTCGTCGGGCGACGGACCTGCGGAGACAAATGATCCCGCACCCGGGGCAACGACCGAGGGCATCGCGACCATGGGCATCATCGGACGAGCTGCCTTCCCTGGCGACCAACGTGGTTGTTGTGGTGACCGTCCATTGCCTTGGGCTCCCTGGCGGGTGGTTGATGCCCGGAACCATGGACGGCGGCCACTGCGGCGCCACTTCGGTAAGACCACGGCTCGGTTTTCGGCGGTCAGCCGATCACGCCAACGGCGGAAAAGGAGCCATAGCCAAACGACTATCGCCTGGGTCTGTTCTCTCACGAGGTTGGTGAGACACGAGGAGCCCGTCACCAGCTAGGTTGAAGGCGCTGACCTATCAACTACCTGGGAGGGCTCCTCGGGATGCATTGTCACGCCATCGCCCGTCTGACACCACGGGGTCGAGCAGAGGTATTCGCGGCCGCGGGAGCCGGGATGATCGTGGTTGCCGCCTGTCTCGCGTTCTGGCTAAGTCGGCGGACCTACTACCGCTGGCTGCGCAGGACCGGACCTCGGGGTTCGCGAACAGCAGGTCCTCGGTTCAAATCCGAGTGTCGGCTCCACACATCCCCTTACGGCGAGACCTCCAGAATCATCGTGAGGCCGCCCGCGCCGTCCTCTTCGGCGTTGTCGTTGGTGGTGTGGTGGTTGATGTGGCAATGGAGCAGCCACTTTCCGGTTTGACGGGCCGTCCAGATCACATCGTATCGTTCGCCTGGCGCAATATTCACCGTGTCCTTCTCGTATTGAGAGGCCGCAGCCAGGGCCACGCCATCGGTGGCGACCACGGTGAACGGCCCGCCGTGGATGTGCATCGGGTGGATGAACCCACTCTGTGATCCGATGAACCGCACGAGCAGCCGCTGACCGACCTTCAGTCGCACGGTCTCGGTCGAGGGAAACGCCTTGCCGTTGATCGTGAAGAAGTTCGGCATCACGCCCTCCATCGGCATGGCCGGGTAGGTGTAGCCCTCGCGCTCATTCCACTCCTGGAGCTGGACGACCAGTTCCTGGTCGACCACGGGCGTCGACGCCTTGTCCTGCGGCTCGATCAGCAGCGCTCCGTACAGCCCGAGTGCCTGCTGGCGGTCGACATCAGCGTGGGAGTGGTAGAAGAAAGTGCCGGCCTGGGCGACCGTGAACTCGTAGGCGAATGTACCGCCCGGAGGGATCGGAGCCTGGGTGATCTGGGCCGGCCCATCCATGGCGTTGGGCACGAGCAGGCCATGCCAATGGATCGTCGTTGGGTCCGGCAAGCGATTGGTCACATTGAAGCGGGCGCGATCACCTTCGATCAACGTGATTCGGGGACCCGGCACCTGTCGGTTATAGGCGTAGGCCATCACCCGCTCGTAGGGCAGGATGTTCCATTCGATTACCGACGCTTCGAGGTCGAAGACCTTCACGCCATCTTCGAGACGGGCCTCGAGGGGCCGGGCGCCGAGCGCCTCCACGGGCGCTCGGTAGGAGACGGTCGTCGGATCCACGGCGGCCATGTCACGCATTGCGCCGGCGGGAGTATCGCGGGTCATGATCATGCCCGGGGGCATGACCAGACCTCCGACATCGGCGGCGCCGAGCGACAGGTTCGCGACCGACGCCGAAGACACGAGGGCGAGACTCAGAGCCACGACCGACAGGAATCCGACCGACGCGATCTGCGGCGTCGTGGCCCGGAAGGCCACATCCAGCGGGCCCTTGGCCATTCCTTCATGACCACTCATGCCGGCCATGCCCTTGGCTTCGCTCGTGCCTCCGGCCCTCGCCGGTTGGGCCGGGTTCGGCCGCGGCTTGGCCGGGTTCGGCCGCGGCTTGGCGGGTTGGGCCGGGTTCGGCCGCGGCTTGGCCGTCCGGTCCTTGGCCGGCATGCCGTTCCCGTGGTCCATCACGCTGTCTCGGCGGCGGTGCCGGGCTTGACCCAACGCGCTTGCTCCGCCCCCATGCTATGGCCCCCCTTGCCCAGGACCTGATTCGTACCCATTCCGTGCTTCAGACCCTTGTCCACCATCCACACATTGACCGGGTAGGCAACCAGCAGACCGACCAGGACGGCCGCCGACATAGAGCCCCAGAAGACCAGTTGCGTCGGCTCCATGGCGCGCATGTCCCGTCCCATCATCAAGACGACCATGACGGGGAACATGCCGGCCATCATGAAGTTCATCGACAACCACTCAGGAATCAGGGACCGACGGAGTGCGGTTCGATACGAGCCGCCCATCATGTTCTTCATGAACAGGGCCTGGAAGATGAACAGCCCGAAACCAAAGCCCGCGATGTATTCGATCAGCAGGTCAATACCCATCGGCAGACCGAGCAGCCCCGTGATTGTCGCGGCGACGATGATCCCCGTCGCGTCGCCGGCCACACAGTGGATCGTTGAGCCCAGGGCCTGTTTGTGCAGAGGCTGGATGAAGCGCTCATGGGTGCCCGGAAACGGCTCCTTGCACGAGAGTACGTAAAGGGCGAGGGCGACCGGACCGAGGTACAGGGTCACCAGAAGCCAGCCCCACTTCATGACCGTGAGTTCGGGGTTATTGCGCCACGCATCCCAGGCCACGTAAACAACCGATGCTGCGACCAGGACAAACCACCCGATCAAGACGACATCCACGAACGCCAGCGGGCCGAGAGAGCCGATTCGAATGTCGGTCATGGGGATACCCTCCAGTCTTGGAGCGGTCGCAATCGGATGTCAACCTTCAATCTTATGGGCCAGCCAACAGACGCACGACGATCACGACAACTGCGCCGAGTGCCGACAAGCCGACGAGCAGTGGACCATCGGCCGGCCGGTGGTGCTGGGACTCGGGCAGCAGATGCGTAGCCCCAATGGCGATAAAGACCCCGGCGAACCACGCCAGCAACAGACCGAGGACGTGAGGTGAAACCGAGAGTACGGTGCTCAGGCCCACCCCAAGAAGCGGCGCCAGGGCGTCGAGGAGAAGCAACGAGATCGCGAGCTTCGCGCCGCCTGCGGCATCGAGCGCCAGTGCAACCACGTTCATCCCGTCGGCGAAGTCGTGAGCGAGAACCGCGACCAGGACGATGACGCCGATGTCCGCGCCGGCCTGGAATCCGAGGCCGATGGCAAGGCCGTCGAGTGTGCTGTGGAGGATCAAGCTGATGGGTGGCAGGATGGCCAGCTTCGTTCGTGGAGGCAGCGCCGTTGCGCTTTCGGCGGGCTCCTGACCATGCGCCGGCTCCTGACCGTGCGCTGGCCCCTGGTGCTCGAAGCTCGTCTGGTGGATGAATGACTCGATGAGCGTGAAGAGCAAATAGCCCGCCATCGCCGCAACGCCCACTTCGACGACACCGCCCGGGCCGACGAGGGCGTGGGCCTCCGGCAGCAGATCGACGATGGCCGTCGCCACCAGGACGCCCGATGCAAACGCCATGAACGGGTGGAGCCGATGTCGCAGGCGTAGCGCGGCGAATCCACCAACAAACGTCGAGAAGAAGGGCAGGATGGCAGCGATCGGCATCACGTTATCCGTAACCGGGCATGCTGGCGATTCCAGACACGCATCGCATGGACAAGGGTCCTCCGTCGATCTCGAGCCACGGTCGATCCGGTGGGCCGTCGCTTCGCAAGGTACCACTTCGAGGTCGTGGCAGGCTGGACGCTGGCCCAACGTCGGGCGAGCTTCGTCGGCGATCAGCGAGCGCCTCGAGCGGGCCAACAGGATCAGGCTGACGACAGCAGTTCCGGACGAGCGTCAGCAGGTAGGCCGGGAACCCGATGCCGCACCTACAGCCTGCGGCGCACCCGATCGATGGAGGCATCGGCGAGTCCGGCCACGTCGCTGGGTTATCCCTTGAAGAGGCGCTCACGGGCGTAGGCGTAATGTGCTGCACCCAGCGACGGCGTCGAACGGATGGTCCTGTTGAAGGCGGCCGACGAGGCGCTCTGTCGTGCGAAACAGGCGGGACGCAACCGGGTCGTCCTCCAGCGTGGCTGGCTCTCCGGCGCTGAGCCATCCGAAACATCGGCCGATCCGGAGCAGCAGGCCGCCGGCGCCTGACGTCACCGAGCCCTGGTTCGGCCGCAGGTCAGCCGTGGAACTCCTTCCGCCCGGTAACAAGGTCGCCGTTCCGACGTCCAACGCACATGGAGATTTCGCCGTTGACCAGGGCGAAGCGGCGGCCAGCGATTCACTCGACCGTAGCGGGGTCGGCCCTTGTACTGATCCTGGCGGCCTGTCAGGCAGGGGCGACAGGCAACGCGGGGACGAGCGGTACAGGACCGCAGGTCACGCCGAACGCGAGCCTCCCGGCATCCCCAAGTCAGGCCGCCTCGTTCGGTCCGGGTTGGCAACCGATAACGATCCAGCCCGCGCTCGACGCGCCGCTGACCAGTGTGGCGTGGACCGGGGCGCAGTTCCTGGCCGTCGACCGGGTCTTCGGAACCATCGTCGCCTCAACCGATGGGCGGACGTGGCAGCGACAGCCACCAATCGATGACGGTGTACTCGGCCAACTCGCGGCAGGACCCCAAGGCGTGTTGGGCGTCGGAGCGAGGTATGGTGATTCTGAGGGCGTGGTTGCCATCTGGCGGTCGACGGACGGCCTGACGTGGACCGCGGCACCCGATGACGTCTCGCTGCATGGTTGGGGTGCGTTCCTGACGATGGCCGATGTCGCGGATGACGGCGGAGGTTGGCTGGCGGTGGGCGGCGAGAATCTCAATTGCACCCCCCGTGCGTGCCGCCTCGTCCGCGCCGTTACCTGGACATCGCCGGACGGTCTCGCGTGGACGCGTGGTGTCGATTCTGCGGCCATGCAGCATGCGGAGATGACCGGCGTGGTTAACACGCCGTCCGGCTACCTGGCGGTCGGCGATGCGGCCGCCGACCCCTCCCAGACCGACTCGGCGATTCGCCCGGCGGTCTGGACCTCATCAGACGGTCGAAGTTGGACGCGTTCAGACCAGCTGCCGCTGGTCGTGGCAGCGGAGGATGCTGACGTCATCCTCGACAGCGTGACTACCGTCGGGGCCCGTGTCGTGACCGTCGGCCACGTATCGACGCAGACGAGTGCCGTCGCACGGACGTTCGCATGGTGGCGCGACGGGGACACATGGTCATCGGCCGAGATCGGGCAGTTCATCCCTTCGCAGGGAGTCAGGCTTGCGGCGGTTCCGGGCGGTCTCCTCGCGATGTTCGGGGCGGGCACGGGGACCACGTGCTCGAGCTCGATCTGGAGCTCCGACGATGGCTCGTCGTGGAGCTGCATCGGCAACGACCCGGTCTTCGCTGATTCGACCGTCTCTGACGCGGCC
>JANMPD010000316.1:0-1641 GCA_031369685.1 Chloroflexota bacterium
GGTGGGGATCGGGATCGAGGGGGTGGGGGACTCCAGGCCATCATGTTCGTCATTGCGATCGTCCTGGCGATCGTTGCGCCGATCGCCGCGCGGATGGTTCAGCTCGCCGTGAGTCGCCAGCGCGAGTACCTGGCCGATGCGTCATCGGTCGAGTTGACCCGCAATCCAGCCGGCCTCGAGCGAGCCCTGGCCAAGATCGCGACCGACAAGGAGGTCCTCGAGGTCGCCAATCCGGCGACGCAGCACCTCTATTTCACGAACCCGATCAAGAAGTTCGAGGAACGCTCGAGCTCGATGTTCTCGACCCACCCGGCGATCGTGGACCGCATCAACCGGCTCCGGTCGCTGGCCGGGGAGGCGCCGCTCCAATCGGCGGATCTCGGCTCGCTGGCAGGACTCAGCTGATCGTCGGGCGCGGGCGCGCCTTCGACGTCCGCCGGGTCCCGTGGTTTGCCGCTCCGGAAAGGCCCGTGCTATTCTCCGGCACGCCGTCGGGCCGATGGGTCCCGCAAGGTCCACCGGGCCGAGATAGCTCAGTTGGTAGAGCACGCGACTGAAAATCGCGGTGTCGCCAGTTCGATTCTGGCTCTCGGCACCATCAACGGTGTGTGCAGCATCTCCGAGCGGAAGTGGCTCAGCTGGTAGAGCATCACCTTGCCAAGGTGAGGGTCGCGGGTTCGAATCCCGTCTTCCGCTCCATTTCTTTGCCCGCGATCGGGCCGACGCCCTAGACTCGACCCTCGGATGCCCCTTCGTCTAGTGGTAGGACAGCGGACTTTGAATCCGTTAGGCGAGGTTCGAATCCTCGAGGGGCAGCCACTCCCTCGCCGAGTGCTCCCCGACGCGGGCACCTCTGCGAGCGCCGCTCATCCGCGGACGGCGCAGCAGAACCGGCGCGACCCTGCCGGGGCCGCCGACGCCTGTCCGGCCGCTCCTATGGCACAATCCGCGGGCTGCAGCCCGAGGCGACGTGGTGAAGTGGCTTAACACGGAGGTCTGCAAAACCTCTATTCAGCGGTTCGAATCCGCTCGTCGCCTCCACCATTCGAAGAGCCTGCCGCACTGACGGGAGCACCGGCTGGACAGCGACGACCCGGGCAACCATCCTCCATCGATGCGTGCTCTGTCCGTGTTGACGTCCACCCTCGGCCGTACCGCGACCTTGGTTGCGACGTTCGCCGTCGCGGCAACGGCGGCGTCGTTCGTGATCGCGTTCGCCGGCGTCAACCAGACGATCGTCTTCGTTGCCAGCGCCCTCGCTCTCGCCGCCTGGGCCGTGCTGATCGGGGAGGGGACCGACGAGCTCGGTCACCGATTCGGACCGGGAGCGACCGGAATCCTTCAGTCCGCCCTCGGCAACATGCCCGAGTTGTTCATCTCGATCTTTGCCCTCCAGGCCGGCCTCGTGGTCGTGGTCCAGACCGCTCTGATCGGCTCGATCCTCGCCAACACGCTGCTCGTCCTCGGCCTGGCCTTCCTCGCGGGCGGCCTTCGGCACGGCACCCAGACCTTCCACGCGCCCGCGGTCCGGACCATGGCCACGCTGCTCCTCCTCGCGGTCGCCGCCCTCGCGATCCCGACGCTGGCCACCGCCCCGGGCGCCCCCGATGCGGGCCATGCCATCGACCTGAGCGTGATCGT
>JANMPD010000318.1:0-8890 GCA_031369685.1 Chloroflexota bacterium
GACCTCATCACCATCGTCGCCGATGCCACGGCGCCGTTCGGGATGGGCACGTTCGGCTGGGACGACGAAGGCGTCGCGGCTCAGTCCGTGCCGCTCATCCAGAACGGGATCCTGGCCGGGTACCTGACCTCGCGTGAAACGGCGCCTCGAATCGGCCGCGCCTCGGGTGGCGCCATGCGAGCCGACGGCTGGAACCGGATTCCGCTCATCCGGATGACCAACATCAACCTGCTGCCGGTCGAAGGCATGAGCCTTGACGAGATCGTGGCGGACACGGATGACGGCCTCTATCTCGCGTCGAACCGGAGCTGGTCCATCGACGATCGACGGCTGAACTTCCAGTTCGCCACCGAGATCGCCTACGAGATCAAGGGCGGGGTCCGGGGACGGGTGTTCAAGAACCCGACGTACACGGGAATTACCTACGAGTTCTGGCGATCCTGCGACGCCGTCGGCGACGCCACGAGCTACGTGATGCTCGGCACCCCGAACTGCGGCAAGGGCGAACCAAGCCAGGGTGCGCATGTCGGGCACGGCGTGTCCGGTGCCCGCTTCCGGAACGTTCAGGTTGGTGTCGGCAAGTGGTGAGTACGGGCGATCGCTCGGACCCACTGTCGATCGCGGAGGCCGTCCTGGCACGAGCCCTCGACGCCGGCGCCACGGAAGCCGAGGTCCTGGTCATGTCCGACGACCAGGCCCTGACCCGATTCGCGAACAGCGAGATCCACCAGAACGTGGCCGAGACGAGCGCATCGGTGAATCTTCGGTTCGCGCTTGGTCGCCGGATCGCGACGGCCTCGACCGGACGGGTCGACGAGGCGGGGCTGGCGGCGGTCGTCCATCGCGCAGCGGCGATTGCCCGCACCTGCGAGGAACTCGAGGATTGGGCGGGCCTTCCCGGTCCGGATCCGTCGGGACCGACCACCGGACTCGCCGTTGCCTACGCGGCCGCCACGGCCGATGCCACTCCTGAACTCCGAGCCGAGGGCGTGCGTGCCGTGATCGCGGCTGCCGACGAGCAGGGCGTCCTCGCCTATGGGTCCTTCTCCACCGGCCGAGAGACCATCGCCGTTGCGAACTCGTCCGGTATCCGGTCCTTCGAGGAGCGGACGAGCTCCCAGCTCCTGACCGTTCACATGTCGCCCGACGGCGGTACCGGCTATGCCGAGCGAGCCGCGACCGACGTCACGAACATCGATCCCGAGAGCATCGGACGCGAAGCCGCCGCTCGCGCCAAGGCGACCGACCACGCGATCTCGGTGGCAGCGGGCGACTACCCGGTCGTCCTCGAACCGTACGCGGTCGTGGACATCCTGGACATGCTCGGCTACGTCGGATTCTCGGGTCTGGCGGTCGAGGAGGGCCGTTCCTTCGCTGAGCCCGGACGACGGGTCGGCTCGGATCTCGTGACGATCATCGACGACGGCGCGAATACCAGCGGCCTGCCGATGGCCTTCGATTACGAGGGCGTCCGCAAGGAACGGGTCATGCTGATCGAGAACGGCGTCTGCCGAGACGTGGTGTACGACGCCCAGACCGCGGCGCGGGCCGGCCGACGGTCGACCGGACACGGGTTGCCGGCCCCGAATCCGTATGGGCCGTTCCCATTGAACATGGTCATGTCGCATGGTTCGACGCCACGTGAGGAGCTGCTGGCGGGCATCGAGCGCGGCCTCCTCGTCACCCGCTTCCACTACACGAATCCGGTCCACCCCAAGCTCGCGATCATCACGGGCATGACGCGAGACGGGACGTTCCTGATCGAGAACGGCGAGATCGTCGCACCGGTCCGGAACCTTCGGTTCACCCAGAGCTACCTCGATGCGCTGGCCGGGGTCTCGGCGGTCGGGCGCGATCTTCGAACCCTGCGTGGATCATTCGGGGCAGCCGTCGTGGTTCCGGCCCTCCGCATCGACGCCTGGACCTTTACCGGTACAACGGAGCACTGACCGCGGTGGTGCTTGTCTACCATGCGCTGGTAGAATTCCACCATGAGCCTCAACATCAAGAACGCGGAGACCTATCGGCTGGTCAAGGAGCTGGCCGACGAGACGGGTCAGTCGATGACGGCGGCGGTGACTGAAGCGGTCCGTGCCCAACTCGATCGGATCCGGGCGGATCGCGGCGAGTCCGAAGCGGAGACCGAGGCGCGGTTCGAGCAGATCCACGCGCTCTTCGATCTGATGCGCGAGCGTGCTCCCGCCGGTTACTGGGACCAGGACTTCGACGAGAAGCTGTACGACGAGCGGGGTTTGCCGAAGTGATCGTCGATACATCCGTCATCGTGGCGATCCTCAGGGGCGAGCCGGAAGCTGGGGCATTCGAGCAGGTCCTCGCGCGTGCACCGATCGCCCGGATTAGCGCCGCGACCTATGTGGAATTGGGCGTCGTCGTCGACGGCGCCCGCGACCCGGTCCAATCGAGCGCGCTGGACGCGGTCCTCGGGGCAGCGCGGGTCCGGGTCGAGCCGCTCACGGAGACGCAGGCGCGGATCGCTCGTGCCGCGTACCAGCGGTTCGGGCGCGGCAGCGGCCACCCTGCGCGACTCAACATGGGCGACTGCTTTGCGTACGCCCTCGCGCGGGACCTCGCTGAGCCGCTCCTGTTCAAGGGGGCCGACTTCGCCCAGACCGACATCGAGATCGTCATCGAACCGATCAGGGAGAAGCGGCTGAGCGAGATCGTCGCCAGCTACGGGATCAGCTCCGCGTAGGTCGCCCAGGTGGCGACACAACCTGCCCAGCAGGCTCGTAACGAACCCGTACCAGGACCGTCCGACGATACGGGCATGCACACCCCAAAGCGTCTCCTCGTCGTTGTCGCGCTGGTCGCGGCGTGCGCGTCCTCCGCGACCCCGGCGCCCTCCGGCGCCAACTCCACCTCCACACCCGCCGCCAGCCCCCGAGCGATCCTCATCGACACCGACCTCGGGGTGGACGACATCCTGGGGATCCCGGTCCTGCTTCGGGACCCCGCGGTGGAAGTGCGGGCGATCACGATCGCTGGCACGGGCGAGGTCCGCTGCGGGGCCGGCACACGGAACCTGCGCCTTCTGCTCGCCGCGTTCGGCGCTCTCGACATCCCGGTCGGGTGCGGACGCCAGGCGACGGGCCCCAACGGGCGCGAGTTTCCGTCCGAGTGGCGGGACGGCGCGGACGCGTTCTATGGGATGGAGCTGCCGCCGCTCGGCGTGGTCAGCGGTGGCACCCCGGCCACCATGCTCATCGCCGACACGGTCGCAGCGAGCCCAACGCCGTTGACCATCGTCGCGCTCGGGCCATGGACGAACCTCGCCGACGCCTTCGCGGCGGACCCGTCCCTGGTCTCGAAGATCGCCGGGATTCACGCGATGGCCGGCGCGATCGACGTGCCCGGGAACATCGAGGTGGGCGGCGTGACGGCCGCCGATGGCGTCGAGTGGAACGTCGGCGCGGATCCCGATGCCTTCGCCGCGGTCCTGGCGCTCGACGTGCCGGTGACCCTCGTCCCGCTCGATGCGACGAACGACGTGCCGGTCCCCGCGGACATCGCGACGCGGCTCGCGACGGACCACGACGCGGCCGGGGCCGACTTCGCCTACGAGCTCTACCTGCGCAATCCGTTCCTCAGCACGCCCGGCAACTTCTGGTGGGACACGCTCGCCGCGCTAGCGTTCACTGCGCCTGATCTCGTCTCCTGAGAGGACGCCACCGTCTCCGTTACGCCGACAGGGACACAGGCCGGCCGGATCGTGCGGGCGGCAAGCGGCCGGCCGATCACCTTCGCGAGCGCGGCCGACACGGACCGCTCCACCGAGGCAGTGCTGGCCGGGCTCCGCCTGGGCGCCCAGCGCCCCCAGCCGTTCACGATCGCGGGAACGCTCCCGGTTCGCTGGAACGGGACGAGCTGTCGCATGGAAGGCACGCCGCCGGCCTCCGCCGGACCGGTGCTCCTCCAGCTCACGAACGATTCGGCCGCCCCGGTCGCACTCCTGGGCGCGGGCGTCAGGGCGCCCAAGACCTGGGCGGACGCGCTCGCCTTCCTCGCTGACGCAGACTTCTCCGACCCGAACCAGACGACCCCGGACTGGGCGGTGCCGCTGGGGGGCGGGGGCGGCGGCTTCGCGGCGGCAGGCCAGACCGTGACCAGCCTCGGGACCCTGCCTGCGGCTGAGGTCGGCGTCCTCTGCGCGACCGGCGAGTGGCCGGACCTCACGATGGTGAATGGCGGATCGTTCTTCGTCGGCGACTGACGCCCTACCAGGCGACCAACTTCCAGATCTCCGGCTCCAGCTCGCCCGGCCGGCCGCCCACCTCGGCGAACAGCGTGACCGCCCGCTTGAGGTGCGCCATCGCCTCGTCCGGGCGCCCGGCGGCATGGAGCTGGTCCGCGAGGTTGTTCTCGACCGCGGCCTCGAGGTGCCGTTCGCCGGTCCGCCGGCACGCCTCGAGCGCGCCCTCGAGCAGGGCGATCGCCGCGGGATGATCGCCCGCCGCCGCCTCCACCAGGGCGAGCGCGTTTCGGGCGGCGATCACGGCGCCTGCGTCCGGGTCCGCCTCGGCAAGCGCGAGGCTTTGCCCGAGCGACGTACGTGCCCCGTCGAGGTCTCCCCGCTCCCGCGCGACGAGCCCGAGAATCCGGTGGCCGGCACCGGCCCCCGTGGCGTCGCCGATCCGCTCGGCGAGAGCAAGGGCGCCCGATGCGGACGCGGCGGCCCGGTCCAGCTCCCGTGCGCGGAGCGCCACCACGGCACGTTCCACCAGCGCGCGCACAAGGAGGTCCGCGTCGGCGTCTCGGGGGCGCCGTTCGAGGGGCTCGATCGCGGCATCCAGGTGGCTCGCCGCTGTGGCGAGGTCGCCCCGCCGGGCGTGGACCCGGCCGAGCCGGAGTTCTACCGCCGGCAGCGCGTCGTCGGGGGCGACGGCGGCAGATGCCTCCAGGGCGGCGATCGCGCCGACGTAGTCGCCCTGCGCCGTCCTGACCTCGCCGAGTGCCAGCTGGAGTCCGGCCACGTCCGAGTGCCCCAGGGCGAGCGCGGTCTCGAAGTGCGTGCCAGCTTCCCGGTTGGCGTACACCGCCCGCGCCTGAATTCCGGCCTGGCGGAACGCCTCCGCGGCCTCGGCATCCCGACCGGCGGCGCGCTCGTGCGTCGCGATCTGGACCAGCCGACCCGGGTCGTCACGGCTGCCGCTCTCGACACGGAGAAGGTCTGCCGTGCGGCGATGGAGGAGCCGTCGTCTGGCCAGGCTCGTGGCCTCGTACGCGGCGTCCCGAAGCTTCGCGTGGGCAAAGTCGAAGGCGGCCTCCGGTGATGCCTCGAGTTCGCGCACGATCCCCCGGCGCACGAGCTCCTCGAGCGCCGTGATCGTCTCGTCCTCGGATCGCCCGCTCGTACCACGGACCAGGTGCAGGTGGAATGACCGCCCGATCACCGCGGCGGCGGAGAGGACCTGCGCGGCGGTCTCGCCGACGGTCGCGAGCCGCTCTCGTAGAAGGGTCCGGACGCTCCTGGCCGGCCCCTCGGCGCTGCTCGTACCGGCGGCGAGGGCCTCCACAAGGTAGAGCGGCAACCCCTCCGACTCGGCCAGCAGCGCATCCACCCCGAGCTGGGGGGATCCGGCCGCGACCGCCGACGCTACGAGGCGCTCGACCTCGGGCCGGTCCAGACGGTGGAGCGGCACAGCGCTGGTCTCTGGCAGGGCTTCGATCGTGGAGGCAAACGACGTCCCAAGCTCGTCGAGGTCCTCGGGCCGCCAGGTCAGCAGAAGGAGGAGAGGCTGCCCCGCGAGTCGCCGCGCGAGCCAGGCCAGCGCCTCCCGGGAGGCGTCGTCCGCCCATTGGAGATCCTCCACGGCGACAAGACCTGGGACCGGGCCGGCCGTCAGGGCTGCGAGTGCCGCCGCGACGGCCTCGAGGAGCCGCGCTCGTGCGGCGGGCCAATCGCCGGCAGGCGCGGTGGGAATTCGAGGCGCAAGGTCCCGCATGACTTCGTCGGGGAGGGGTGCCAGCCGAGCCAGCTCGGAAAGCGTCGGGACCGGGAGCCCGCGCAGACGGGCTACAGCATCCGGCCGAGCCAGACCGGTGCGCAGCAGCTCAACGATCGGACCGTAGGCGATCTCGCCCTCGGACGCGAATGCCCGGGCCAGGAGGCTCCGTCCTCCAGCTGCGCCGACCGCAACGGCGACCGCTTCGACCAGCCGCGACTTGCCGATCCCGGCCTCACCGATGACCGCGACGACTCGCCCATCCTCGGTCGCCGACTCATGCGCCCTCAGGACGGATGCGAACTCCGCGTCCCGGCCGACGTGGGGCAGCCTCCCCGGCGCCGGCGGAAAGGCCGGGGCGTCGGCCAGCGGCCCACGATCCAGTTCCGCGCGAGCGTCCCGGATCGCCTCGTATAGCTTGGTCGTCTCAGCGAGCGGCGTGACACCGAGTTCGCGCTCAAGGACGGAAACACAAGCCCGGTATTGGCGGATGGCGCCGCCCCGGTCGCCGGAACGCGCCAGGAGCGCCATGAGCCGCCGCTGCCCCGGTTCGTCGAGTGGATCGAGGTCCACCCGACGTCTCGCTGCGTCAACCGCCCCGCCGGGATCACCACTGTCAAGGCGGGCATCCGCAAGACGATCGAGCAGATCGCCGACAGTCCGCTCGACGCGCATGGCGCGGGCCGCCTGCCAATCGTCGAAGGCGGGGCTGTCGCGGAGCGCGAAGCCGGCGAGAAAGGGGCCCCTCGCCAGCGCGGCGGCCGCCTCCAGGTCGGCCAGCCGGGACGATGTCGCCAGCCGTTCGAGCTCAGCCAGATCGACGCTCGATGCCGCCGGATCGAGCGCGACCTGCGCCCGGCCTGTGACGATCCCCACCCCGCCAACCGCCGTCCGCAGCGCCGAGAGCGTTCGCCGGAGGGCGCCGCGAGCGGCCTCGTCGTCCGCCTCGGGCCAGAACATCGCCGCCAGCTCGTCGCGGGCGAACGGCCGACCCTCTCCGGCAACGAGCGCGACGATCGCGAGCGCCTTGCGGGTGTCGACCACGATCGGTCGTCCGGCCACCGCGATCTCGAGCGGCCCGAGGAGTCGGATCGATAGCGATGGATCGGCGCGCGTCATCGCGTAACGGTACCGGACAGGAGATGCAGTCCGTAACGTTCCGGGAACGATGGCCCCCCAGAATAGTCAAATGCTCCGGCCGATCCGCGTCATCGCCGACCTGGCCCTGTGGCTTGCTGCAGTCGGTCCGACCGCCTACGCGCTGATTGCCGTGCCACGGGGCCCGGTGTCACCCGAAGAGGTCTTTCTCTCCGCCGCGTTTTTCCTCCTCTTCCTTACGTTCCCGTCGGTCGGGCTGCTCATCGCGATCCGACGTCCCGGGAATGTCATCGGCTGGGTCCTCCTCCTCATGGGCCTCAGCTTCGTGGCCAGCAACATTGCCTTTGACTACGCGAGCGCCTCCCTCGCATCCGGCTTCCGCTCCCCTGTCGTGCTTCTGGCCGCGTGGTTCAACGAGCAGACCATGTCGATCATCGCGGTCGGCTTGACGATCGTGTTCCTCACCTTCCCGACGGGACACCTTTCCTCCGGGAGTGTCCGCGTGCCGGGCCTGCTCTGTGTGAGTTCGTCGCTTCTCGGGTGGGTCCTCGTCGCCGTACGACCAGGGCCGTTGGATAACCTCAGCAATTTCTCGGATATTGACAACCCGCTCGGGGCCCCGGGGATCGTCGGCGAGGTGGTCCGTGGCACGGGCGCCGTCCCGGGCGTGGCCGTGCTTGGAGCCCTGGTCCTCAGCGTGGGCCTCCTCGTCATCCGCTTCCGCACAGCCCGCGGCGACGAGCGCCAGCAGTTGAAATGGCTGGCCCTCGCCGGTGGCGTGGGCCTGGTCCCTGTGATCGGCTTCGTTCTCTCGAGCTTGCCCGGCGCAACCGAAGGTGGGCTGCTCTATTCGATCGGCGAGATCTCCTACCTGGGTCTTTTCATCGCCCTTCCGCTCGGCCCGCTCGCCATCGGGCTGGCGATCCTGCGCTACAAGCTCTACGCCGTGGACCGGATCATCAGCAATACGATCGGCTATGGCGTGGTGTCGATCGTCCTGTTCGGGGTCTTCGCCGCGGTGAATCTCGTGCTCGTGTCGACCGTGAGCCAGCTCGTCAACAACTCGGGGATCGCCGTCGCGGCTTCCACCTTGGTCGTCGCCGCGCTCTTCAATCCCGTCCGCCTCCGGGTCCAGCGGATCGTCGACCGCCGCTTCCATCGAGCGCGCTACGACGGCGAACGGACGGCCGGCGCATTCTCGGTCCGGATGCGCGACGCGACCGACCTGCCGACGGTCGCCTACGACCTGGACGCCACCGTCCGACGGGCCATCGCGCCGTCGCACGTGGGGCTGTGGCTACGCGGCGGTGGCCGGTGAGCAATGACGACCCCGATGGGACGATGAACGACCCGAACACTCGATCTGTGCGCCGTCATCGGATGCTGATCGCGCTGCCACTCATGGCAGCCGCGGTCACCATCCTGGCAAGCATTGGGGCGGTGGCCGCCGACCCACAGTACGATGGCGGCTGGATCGGGATCGGCGGCTCGATCGCGTTCGCGACCGTCGGCGCGCTGATCGAGGATCGGCGGCCGGGCCAGGTCGTCGGCCGGATCTGCCTGGCTGCGGGCCTGCTACTGGTCACATTCTCCCTCCTTTTCCTGGGCGCGGTCACCCTGAATGCCCTGCCGGGACGGCTGCCGGCCCTGGGTGCGGCGCTGGCGGCGATCTCCGCCGCGATGTCGGGCCTGGTCCTGTTCCTGAGCGGACCAATCCTCGTCAGCCGGTTTCCGGACGGGCGCGAGTCGGGTCGCCTGGCCCGCCTCACTGATGGGCTGCTCGCCATCGCGGGAGGGGTCGTCCTGACGTTCGTCTTCCGGCCGGGGCC
>JANMPD010000013.1:0-6332 GCA_031369685.1 Chloroflexota bacterium
CATTGCCCAGACCCGACGCCAGCGCAGCGGCCACTACCGCGCCGCTGATCGCCCAGCTGGTTGCGTTGCCGACCGCGACCACCCGCCAGGCTGCTTCATCGGTGAGGTCGCGGGCAGCCCAGTTCATGGCGCCGAGGCCGACATAGGAAGCGCACACCAGACGGCCGAGCGCCGTCGCGGTCGCGTCCAGCTGGATCCCGAAGACTGTCGCGAGCGCCCCGGGAACGATCAGTCCGACTCCACCGAATCCCGCGCCTAGCGCCGCTCCGACAAGAGCAAGGTTGCGAAATTGCATGAGATCATCTCCGTAGTGCTGTTCCTGCCTTGGATCGGCCGCGGTCCGCCGCTGTGTTCATGACATGACCCGGGCGCGGCAGCGTCCTGACATCGTTACGAGATGTATCCGTCACGCAGTACCGTTACGCAACGCTGCGGGATCTGCTCTTGCTCCTGATCCGCCGGGTGAGCCCAGGATCCATCAACCCCGGGACCTTCGGAGCCACAGGCCGATGATCGCCGGCGGCGCAGGCGCGGAGGTCGCGGGTGCGGCGCTCGGTTCCGGGGTCTCGCCACGACGCCCCAGGAGGCGGCGGATCGGGCGGATCAGGTCTGTCATATCGTGGTCACCTTCGCAGTGGTGCGTCCGGGAATCGTTACGGGGGAGCGCCGCTCGGTCGTTTCGTGGCGCCGCAGCCACAAACCGCTCGACGTCGGATGGAACGTCTGACCGACGACCCTCACGACGTCGAGTTCGATGTGCTCGAGGTCGACGTCGTCGCGCAGGCGGGCTGTCAGCGCCTGGACCGTCCGGGAGGCGTCGTAGTGGGAGCGGTCGAAGCGCCGGTCGACGACGGACTGCGCCCGCCGCCGGAAGGGGCCGAACAGGGCGACGACGAGGAGCGTCGAGGCGGCCACGGCCAGTGTGTCGCCCTCGGCAAACGTACCGAGAATCGCGCTGAGGCCGATGGTGCTCGTCGCGAAGACCGCCGCCAGCACCCCCGTGACGAGGGCGTATCCGAGGGACCGGCTGATGAGGCGATCGATGTCGTACAGACCGTGGCGCAGGATCGCGACGCCGATGGCTACTGGAACGAACGCGCCGGCGAACCCGAACACCACGAGGCCCGCCTCGGGCGGCTCGTCGCTGATCAACGCGCCGACCGCCGCCAGCACGATCCCACCGACTGCCACGAGGAGCGACAGGATGAACCACTTCAGCTGCTGCCGACCGACGGTGTCCGACATCCGGTAGCGCGACACGATCGATCAGATGAGGATGGGCGCGAACCACAACAGGGACGCAGCGATGAGCAAAGAGACCTGTGACCCGAGGATCGAACGAACGTCCGGCCCCACCCCGATCGGATTGTCGATGGATGGGAACAAGTGGAGCGGTCCGGGCCGGATGAGGAAGACGACGACGACGACCCAGGGAGCGGCGATCGCACCGATCACGATGGCGCGATGCCACGCGGGGGTATGCCCACGGCCGGTCGGAAAGATGAATCCCAGCACGAAGGCGAGGCCGCCGATCGATGAGAAGAACACGGCCAGCCACCCCGCGAGGCCCGCGGTCACGGCCCCCGCCGGTCCGTCGGCCACAGCGGAGAACGTTGCGGCGGCGGCCAGTCCCGAGAGCGCATTCGCGGCGCCGATCACCACCATGCACCAGCCGACCGCATTGTCCGGTCGGCGGACCAAGAGGAGCGCCCCGACCGAGGTGAAGGTGACGCCGAGGAATTCGAAACTCAGGAGGGAGATGTCCGAGAACCCGAACGTGTTGGGGACGACCGGCACGGGGTCGACGATGCGGAGCGTGATCCCGCCCACGGCGCCGACGATCGCCGCTACCAACCCGATGATCGCAAACGGCCGGGCCACGCGCCGCATCACCGTCCGGCCTCGCGCAGCCAGACGCCGAGTCGATCCGGCCTGATGGTCGCCTCGACCGTGGCGCGCAGGTCGTTCGTGACCGTCCCGATATCGACCTCGTCCCGCAGCCGCTCGGAGAAGGCCGCAATCGTTCGCTCCGCGTCAATTCGGGCGCGGTCGAATCGCCGATCCACGATCGTCTGGATCCGACGACGGACGGGCTGGAACAAGGCGGCAACGACGAGCGTGGAGAGCGCGACCGAGATCGTCTCGCCGCCGGTCGCGTCGCCAATCGGACCCCCGATGACGATGACCACGCCGACATAGGCGCCGACGAGGACGGCCGTGATCAGCACGTACCCGATCGTCCGGCTGATGATCCGGTCGATCTCGAACAGGCGGTAGCGCAGGATCGCGATTCCGATCGCGACCGGGACGATGGCCCCCGCGTAGACGAAGACCGTCAGGCCGGATGCGTTCCCAAGGCGGTCCGGAAGGAGCACCTCAGAGGTCGTGATACCGAGCCCGATCACCGACACACCCAACGCCAGGACGAACCATTTGATCTGTTGGCGCTCCAGGCGGCCGGCCGAGTAGTACCGGGAAACCATCGAGATCCCGAGGCCAGCGAAGATGACCAGCGTGGCCGCAACGAGGATGGGCGCGAGCGGTTGACCTCCCCGAAGGTCCGGTCCGAAACCGAATGGGTTCTGCACGGCAGGGATCAGTTGCAGCGGCCCTGGCTGTGTGAGGCTTATCACGGCGAACACGCCCGCGACCGCCCAGAAGGCGCCCATGAATCGTCCCCATCCCCGGCTCTGGACACGACCGGTCGGAAAGAGGAAGCCGATCGCGATCTGGAAGATCATCACCAGTCCGAGCAGGACGGTGACCCAACCGGCGATCTGGGCGAGGCGATCGCCGCGCGCGGTGCCTTCGGCGACGAACGCGAAGGTCAAGGCCACCGAGAGCTGCGACAGCGCGTGTCCGACCCCGACCAGGACCATGAGCCAGCCCACCGCGTTGTCGGGGCGACGAATCACCAGCAGCGCTCCGATCGACGCCCAGGTCAGACCCGAGAGCACGTACCCGACCATGGCCGCTTCCCCGAACCCGAAGGACCCCGCGATCGGGGCCGGGAACGCGTACCGGACGAGGACGGTGCCGACCGCTCCGATGACGACAAGACCCAAGCCAACGATCGCGAAGGTTCGGGGAGCCGGCCTCACTTCCGGAGCCACAGAGCGGCCGTCGTTGGCTTCACGGCCCGGGCGATCGCGGCTGTCAGTTCAGTGGCGACGGTCGTCAGGTCCAGTTCGTCGCGCATCCGGGCCGCGAAGTCCGTGACCATCCGCTCGGCGTCGAACTGGGCCCGATGGAAGCGTCGATCGACGATCCGCTGGACTCGCCGTCGGACGGGCGTGAACAACGCTGCCGCGACCAGGGTGGACCCGGCGACCGCCACCGAATTGCCCGACGTCACCGAACTCAGCAGCGCCTGCAAGCCGACATTCAGGAGCAGGAACGACATGATGAGGAGCGCGGTGATCAGGCCATAGGAGAGTGTCCGGCTGATGATGCGGTCGATGTCGTACAGGCGGTAGCGCAGGATCGCGATGCCGATCGCGACTGGGGGCAGGGGGAGCGAGACGATCCAGCCGAACCACGCAACTTCGTTGAGGGCTTCGTCCCCACTGGTCAGGACCAGGAACACCGTGGCCAGGATGGATGCGCCGATCGCGGCCCCCAACCAGCGGATCTGCGCACGGACGACCGGGCTCCCGCGGACGTATCGACGTATCAGCCCGATCAACGCCAGGATCGACGCGAGGCCGTACGCGAGGAATGCGACTGCGAAGGAATCGTCGTTGCCGACGAACGGGATCCCGGTGACGCCTAGCGGATTGTCGACCGGTTCCATCCCGCCGAACTCGATCGGCCCCGGCCGGAGGACAAAGCTCAGGACGACCACTCCCGAAATGGCGAGCAACGCATCGGTGAAACTGGCCAAGCGACCCGATGCGCGCCCGTCCGGGAACCGGCTGACGAGGAGTGGTCCGCTCAGGAACAGGACCAGCCCGGAAATCGTAGAGGAGATCACCGCCATCGCCGCAGCCAGCGCTGGCTGCCGTCCCGGCAGGGAATCGAGGGCGATCGCGGCGACGACAAGGAGGGAGGATGTGACCAGGAGGAGCCCCGCAGCCAGACAGATCCGGCCGACGGCCTCGCCGGGCCGCCGATCCTCGATCAGCGCGCCGACGGTCGCAAACGCGATCACGCCGCCGATCCCGATCCAGCTGCCATCGTACTGTGGGTCGACGGCCACCGACCCAACGCTTGCCAGGATGACGATCGCGGCTGCCACGAACGGCAGCGCGATGAGGATCCGATGGCGTCGCCCGGATCGAGTCCTCGGATCGTTCATCGGTCCATCCTGACCGGCCATCGTCCCGACAACGTTACGGGATGCGTCCAGCGTCAAGTACCGTTACGTGGTGCCACGCCATGTTGTGCCGCCCCTCTCCATCCGGCTGCTCGGGCCGCTCGAGGTCGCCGTCGCCGGGCGGCCGATCGTGGTGGACACTCGCAAGGCGCTCGCGATCGTCGCGCTCGTTGCCGCCGAGGGTCGGCCGTTCGCCCGTGACGAGCTGGCCGCCATGTTCTGGCCAGAGGCCGACGACGAAGCGGCACGCGGCGCCCTCCGCCGAACGCTCTCAGCGCTGCGGACGGCGGTCGGCGACTCGGGTCTCGTCATCGGTCGGACCCAGGTGGCGCTCGACCCCGTGGCCGCAACCGTCGATCTGATGGAGCTCGAGCGTCTGGCGGCATCATCGCGACCGGCCGACCTCGAGGCTGCGGCCCTTCTGGCAAGGGGTCCGTTCCTGGCCGGCTTCGCGCTCCGTGACAGCCCCTCCTTCGACGACTGGCAGGCGGCCCGTGCGGTCCGGGTCGAGCGTACCGTCGGCGACCTTCTGGACCGGTTGACCGCCGCCCGTTTGGCCGGTGGCGATCCCGGCGGGGCGCTGGAGGCCGCCAGGCGCCGGGTCGCGCTCGACCCACTCGACGAAGTCGGGCAACGCCGACTCATCGAGCTCCTCGCCACCGCCGGCGATCGCAGCGGTTCCATCCGACAGTACCGCGAGCTCGTCGCGCTGTTCGATCGAGAACTCGGGGTCGCGCCCCTGCACGAGACGACCGACCTGTACGAGGCCATCCGCGAGGGCCGGCTCGGGGTCGGCCCGGCGCCGACGGTCAGGCAGCCGCCATCTGCCTCCGGCGTGGTGCCGCTCGTCGGTCGTGAGCAGGAGCTCGCGGTCATCAAATCGGCCTGGCGCTCCTCCATCCCGGACGGCCGGGTCGTCCTGCTGAACGGCGAGGCCGGGATCGGCAAGACC
The DNA here is from genome assembly GCA_031369685.1 of Chloroflexota bacterium. Taxonomy (GTDB): domain Bacteria; phylum Chloroflexota; class Limnocylindria; order Limnocylindrales; family CSP1-4; genus UBA5189. The sequence continues at coordinate 5,268 of JANMPD010000013.1, forward strand.
CGCCTTGCCGAAACGGTCGCTGCCACGATCGGCACGGGCGGGGGGATCGTGCTGGCAGCCCGTGGCTACCCGGGTGAAGGCGCGATCGCCTACGGCCCGATCGCCGAGCTCCTCCGGGCCGGACTGGCGACTCCCGATGGTGCGACCCGCCTGGAGGTCCTCGACGAGACGGCCCGGCTGGAGATTGGCCGGCTGGTCGATCTGCCCGCGGCGCTCCGGGTGGCCGGGGTCGCGGCTCCCGAGGGTGCGAGCGCCAGGGTCCGGCTGCTGGACGCGATCGCCGGGGCCTTGTCCGCCCTCGCCTCGGGGCACGTGCCAGGGATCATCTGGGTCGACGATCTTCACCTCGTCGACGACCCGACTCGGGAGGTGCTCGCCTATCTCGCCCGCCGCCTCGAAGGCCGACCCGTCCTGCTGCTCCTCACCTGGCGACGGGAGGACCTCACGGCCAGTGGCGAGGCGACGGCGGACGACCTCGAGCGCCTGCCGGCGTCCACCAGCCTGACCCTCCGGCGCCTGGATCGCGCCGCGGTTGGCGCGATCGTCCGGGCCACGCGACCGGACGGAGATGCCGACGACGCGCTCATCGACGCGCTGGCGGCCGATTCGGAAGGGCTACCCCTGCATCTGGTCGCGGCGTTGGCCAGCGGGCAGCCACCGGGGTCCGAGATGCCGCGCGGGGTCCATGCCCTCCTTCGCGAGCGGATCGCATCGGTCGGTGAGGCGGCCGCCCAGATCCTCTCCGCCGCGGCCGTCATCGGTCGCTCGTTCGACCTCGCGACCGTCCGCCAGGCGAGCGGCCGATCCGAGGAGGAGACGGTCGATGCGGTCGAGGAGCTGATGCGTCGCGGCATCGTCCGTGAGGTCCCGGAGGCCGTCGGCCCGTCGGTCCTGTACGACTTTGCGCACGGTCGGATGCGGGACGTCGCCTACGAGGCCACGAGCCTGGCCCGCCGCCGTCTGCTCCACCGGCGGACGGCCGAGGCGCTACGGCTCGACAGGTCGGCGACAGGTCGGGACGATCTCGCCCGATTCGCGCTCATCGCCGGCCACGAGCGCGAAGCC
>JANMPD010000051.1:0-1558 GCA_031369685.1 Chloroflexota bacterium
CTCTGGAATTCGCGCAAGTCCAGCGCTCCGCTCCCGTAACCTCGATTTCGAGCGGCAACGAGGCCGGGACATTAAGGTGCCTAAGGGTGGTTTGTCTCCTCTCGCCCCGACCAAACTCACGTTCTTTCCCGATCTCGAACACGGCCGGCAAGGCGGCGCCGAGTCCCAGTTCGATCGCTTCGGGCGTGAGCTCGTAGCAGCCGGCCGAATGCCACCACCAACGGCCACGTGGCTTGGGGTGGGCACTACCGGGGGTCTCGCTGCCCCGCGTGTTGCTGGTACGTCCGCCAGACGCTCCGCTCGCGCCGGTTGCGCTCGCGTGGTGCCGGCGACAGGCGAGAAAGCATCACTTGATACAGCGGTCGTCGGACTCCGATCTCATAGCGGCCCTGCTCGAATGCGAACTCGGTCACGAACCATTCAAACAGAGGGGCATTCCGGACAAGGACCTGGCCGAGGTACATGGAAATGGCTCGTTCGAAGGTTTCCTCGTCCGTGTCGATCGAGTGAAACCCGCCACCCTCCGAAAGTTCGAAATACCAGTGCTCGAGGTCCTTGAGGCTATCGGGGCTGAAGTCGGGTCGGAAGGCAGTCGATCGTCGAGATAGCTCGATCAGGTTCCGGATCAACTCGTCGCGTTCACCGTAGAGCGCACGTTCCGCTTCCTCGATACCACGAAACGCAGGGAGCTTCGAGCCGAATAGCTTGGCTGTACGGAGGGCGACTTTCGACATTCCGCGACCAGAATAGCGCCTTCGCCGTGGGCGGGCCGCTGCCGAACGTTGGACGGAGGCCGCGGTCGTGGCCGTGACACCATGACCACATCGTGTCGAGCATAAGGACTTGGTCGGGGGCGGGATGCCGTACTGTGGCGACGTGTAGACCTGTGCATGAACCTCGTCGGCCGCCTGCCGTGGACGAGGACGGACTTGGGCGATCGTGCCATGGCTTGGGCGATCGTGCCATGGGCGCAAGATCGGAGGAACATCGGCGTGTATACGAGTGATCTCCTCGCACTTCAGGCCACGCTTGGCGAGCGGATCGCGCGGCACGAGCGCTCGGGTATCGGTGAGCAAGACACTAAGGCGGCGCTCATCGTGCCCGTGCTGCGGGCTCTAGGTTGGGACGTAGAGGACCTCGAAGACGTCAAACTCGTCCCGTAAAGCGCGGTAGAGTGGCAGTCGAGCGTGTGCAGGAGTGGTACTAGTCCACGTGTGAGAGTGGTAGTCTTCGGGCCATGGATTACCGGCCCAGGCTCGTCGACGACCTGATCGACACGTTGCTCGCCGAGTTGCCAGCGATCTTCGCGACGGGGCCGCGAGCGACCGGCAAGACCACGACCGCTGCGCGACGGGCGGCCACCATCGTGCGCCTCGATCGTGAGGCCGAGGCAGTGGCAGTCAGGGCCGATCCCGACGCCGCCGTGCGCGGTCTTCGCGAACCGATCCTGCTCGACGAGTGGCAGGTCGTGCCGGAGGTGCTTGGCGCCGTGAAGCGGGCCGTGGATGCCGATCCCCGGCCTGGACGCTTCCTCGTCACGGGGTCCGTCCGGGGCGAC
>JANMPD010000057.1:0-4782 GCA_031369685.1 Chloroflexota bacterium
ATCCTGGCGCTCGTGTTCGTCGGGACGATCCTCGTCTCGCAGACCGTTCTCGCGTCGTTCTTCCGCGGTAACTCTGTCGCGGTCGCGGCCTCGACCCTCGTGGTTGCAGCACTCTTCCAGCCATTGCGGCGGCGGGTCCAGGCGGTCGTCGATCGCCGCTTCAACCGCTCGCGCTACGACGCCGAGCGGACGGTCGCAGCGTTCGCAGAGGAGCTCCGCAATCAGGTTGATCTCGCCTCGCTCAGCGGCGACATCGCCGGTGTCGTGGACACCACACTCCACCCGAGCCGGATCGGCGTCTGGCTGCGAGCGCCCAGGCACGACGTATCCCGCCGGACGACGCCGTAACGATTCCCGGACGACTGACCCCCAGCATGAGGCCCAAGATGAGTGCACTGACCGGTCCGATCCGCCGCCTTCTCGGTCGAGGCGACCGTCCGGGCGACGCCGCACCAGCCCCGGCCGCGAACAAGGTCTTGGTCGCGACGACGGCCGAGACGAACGCCGGGACGACCACACCGGACGACCCCGCGATCGCGGTCGACATCGCCGAGTCGGACCCATTGCTCGCCTATCTCCAGTCGGCATCCGGCCCAGTCGAGATCGCCCGGCTGGAACTGGACTCCCCGGCGGTCCGAGCCCTGCGCGACGTGGGCGTGGCGCTCGTCGTCCCGCTCGTCTCCCAGGGCGAATTGATCGGCACGCTCAACCTTGGCCCGCGCCTGTCCGAGCAGGAATACTCGACAGACGACCGGCGCCTCCTGACGACACTCGCAGCGCAGGCCTCACCCGCCATCCGGGTCGCGCAGCTCGTGCGCGCGCAGGCCCACGAGGCCGCCGAACGTGAACGACTCGAGCAGGAGATGCGGGTCGCCACCCTCATCCAGCAGCAATTCCTGCCGCGCCAGCTGCCGAACCTGCCGCAATGGCAGATCGCCGCCTACTACGGCCCGGCGCGGGCGGTGGGTGGCGACTTCTACGACTTCATCGAGATGCGCGACGGGCGGATCGGGATCGCCGTCGGCGACGTGACCGACAAGGGTGTGCCGGCGGCCCTGGTGATGGCCCGCACGCATTCCATCCTGCGAGCCGAGGCGTCGCGGAGTGACTCGCCGGGGGAGATCCTGGCCCGCGCGAACGCCCTGCTCGAGCCGGAGATGCCGGCCCGCATGTTCGTCACGTGCCTGTTCGCGATCCTTGAGCCGTCCACTGGCAGGATCGTCCTGGCCAACGCCGGCCACAACCTGCCCTACGTGCGGACGGACGATGGCGTCATCGAACTCCGGGCTACGGGCATGCCGCTGGGCCTCATGGCCGGGATCGTCTACGAGGAGACCGAGGGTGTCATCGCCCCGGGTAGCAACGTCCTGCTCTACTCGGACGGGCTCGTCGAGGCCCACGACCCAGCCAACCAGATGTACGGCTTCCCGCGCCTTCGACAGGAGATGACGGTCGATGACTCCGGGAGCGAGTTGCTCGACCGCCTCCTCGATACCCTTCACCGGTTCACCGGCCCCGACTGGGAGCAGGAGGACGACATCACCCTCGTGACCTTGCGACGGGCCTCGGGCGTCTCCGACGAGCCCGTCAGAGACGATGCCGCAGGAACCTCGCCGATCCTCACGGCATTCTCCATCCCGGGCGAGGAGGGCAACGAGCGCCTCGCGATGGATCGCGTCGCGGCAGCGGTCGGCGGCCTAGGGCTGCCTCCGGCGCGCCTCGAGCGCCTCAAGACCGCGGTCAGCGAGGCGACGATGAACGCCATCGAGTACGGCAGTCAGGGCAATCCGGACGTCCCCGTCGATGTCGTCGTCGAGACGACCGCCGAGTCGATCGTCGTGCGGATCACGGACCGCGCCCTGTCCGGCGGTATCCCCGACGACGCCGAGGCACCGGACATCGAGCTCAAGCTCGCCGGTGAGCAGAAGCCCCGTGGCTGGGGACTCTTCCTGATCAGGAACATGGTGGATTCGATGGACGTGACCAGCGACGGGTCGACCCAGACGGTAACCCTGACGATGGCGCGCGAGGAGCGAACCGATGGATGAGCGGCAATTCGGCGCAGAGATCACGGAGGTCCCGGAGGAGATCCGGCTCCGGCTCAGCGGCGATCTCAACGGCCGCGCCGACGAGACGTTGGCCAGCGCCTACGCGCGGGTCGCCGCCCTGGGCCCGCGGCGCGTCAGCCTCGACTTCGGGCATGTCGGCTATATCAACAGCACCGGCATCGCGCTCGTCGTCCGGCTCCTGGCCGAGGCGCGCCGCGACGGCCGCGTAGTCCGGGCCATCGGCCTGACCGAGCACTACCGCGAGATCTTCCGGATCACGCGCCTGTCCGACTTCATGGAGATCGTGGAAGGAGACGCCGCATGACCGCCACTGTCATCGAACTGGATCAGGAAGGTGCCGCGTCGATATTGCGGATCGCGGGGGACATTACCTCGGGCAGCGACACCGACCTCATGGCCGCCTATGGCCGCGCGACCGCGAACGGCGCGTCGGCGGTCATTCTCGATTTCAGCAAGCTCGAATACATGAACAGCGGCGGCATCGGACTCCTGGTGACGCTCCTTGTTCGAGCCCAGCGGGGCGGCGTGCGCCTCGTTGCAACCGGCTTGTCGGAGCATTACCGCCAGATCTTCTCGCTGACTCGCCTCGACGAGGCGATCGTGATCTACAACGACGATGCCGCGGCCATGGCGGCGGCCACCACCTGACGCCCGGCGCGACCGGGAGATCGAGGAGATCTGGGATGAACGAGCTGAAGGTCGAGCCGCCGCCGAGCGTCAAGACGCCGCCGAACGGCGACGCCGCGCCGAGCCGGGACGCCGCGAACTGGGCCCAACCGGTCGACCGCCTCTCGGCGTCCGGGGTGGCAGGCGCGAAGGATGATGCCGTGACCGGGAAGCGGGTGTCCGGGCCCCTTCAGGGATTCGGCCAGTTGTGGCAGAAGACGTTCACGGTGCGGCTCGAGGGTGTCGACATCTCCGCGACCGACCTCATCGCTCTCTGGAAGGAGCGCTTCCCGACCTTCTGGCCGAAGGGCCAGGGGTTCTACGCGCCGCTGTCCGGTATCGCTCCAGGCGAGGTCGCCCTCGTCGAGATCGTGCCCTTGCCGGGGGCCCCCGTCAGGTTCTCCACCGGCGTGCTCGTCCTGTACGCAGACGATGAGTCATTCACGTTCATGACCCCGGAAGGCCATATCCTGTCGGCATGGATCACCTTCTCCGCCCGGCGCGACGGCGACGTGACGATCGCCCAGGCGCAGGCCCTGGAGCGACCATCCGACCCGTTCGACGAGCTGGCCTACATGCTCGGCGGCAACCGCCAGAACAACCGGTTCTGGGAGGCGACGCTGCGCAACCTCGCGACCGCTGTCGGGGTCGCGGCGCCGGTGATCGACACGCAGGTCGTGTGCATCGATCGCAATCGTCAATGGCGCTACTGGCGCAACATCCGCAACAGCGCGAGCATTCGGTCTGCGCGACGGACCCTGACAGCGCCCTTCCGCAAGCTCACCCGCCGGGGGTGAGGTCCGGGTTTCGATGAGCCGGGGCGTAGCGTGAACGACCCGACGGACCTCGATGCAATCGTCGTCGGGGCCGGCCCGAACGGGCTCGCCGCCGCCATCACCCTGGCCCGAGCCGGCCGCTCGGTCCGCGTCTACGAGGCGGCCGACGTTGCCGGCGGCGGATTGCGCACATCCGAGCTCACGCTACCTGGGTTCCGCCACGACCTGTGCGCGACGATCATCCCGCTGACAGTCGCGTCGCCGTTCTTCCGCAGCGTGGACCTCGCGGCGCGGGGCGTGGAACTGATCCACCCGGACGCGCCATTCGCGCACCCGCTCGACAACGGCGGCGCCGTGGTCCTGGAACGCTCGATCGAGGCGACCGCGGCCGGCCTCGGCGGACGTGACGGTAGGGCCTGGCGACGTCTCTTCGGACCGCTCGTGCGCTCTGCCGACGAACTGGCCTCGGAAATCCTGCGCCCGGTGGTCCACCTGCCGCGCCACCCTCTGGTGCTCGCCCGGTTCGGCCTTCCCGCGATTCTCTCCGCCCAAGGGTTGGCGCGCACGCTGTTCAGAGACACGCCGGCTCGGGCCCTCTTCGCCGGCGTGGCCGCGCACGCGATGCTCCGTCTCGATCGGCCGCTGAGCGCCTCGTATGGACTCGCGCTGGCGACGTTCGGGCACGCCGTCGGCTGGCCGATGGCGCGCGGCGGCTCATCCACGGTGACCGACGCCCTCGTGGCCGAGCTTCGCGACCTGGGCGGCGAGGTTGTCACGGGCCACCGGGTGGATGCGATCGCGTCCTTGCCGGCCGCCCGAGCCGTGCTCTTCGACGTCACGCCGCGCCAGTTGCTCGCGATCGCCGGCGACCGGCTGCCGGCCCGAGTCCGCAGCCGCGCTGACCGCTTCCGCTACGGCTCCGGCGTGTTCAAGGTGGATTGGGCCCTCGGCGGTGAGGTCCCGTGGACGGCGGACGGTCCGCGCCGCACCGCGACGGTTCACCTCGGGGGCACGCTCGAGGAAGTTGCCGCAGCCGAGGCGGACGTTGCAGCAGGCCGGCACCCGCAGCGCCCGTACGTCCTGTTCGTGCAGTACGCCCCGTGGGATCCGTCCCGAGCGCCTGTCTCGCCCGCCGGCCAGACCACGGCCTGGGCCTATTGCCACGTGCCGCCCGGGTCGACGGTCGACATGACCGACCGGATCGAGGCCCAGGTGGAGCGCTTCGCGCCGGGATTTCGCGACCGAATCATCGGCCGCGCCGTCCACGGGCC
>JANMPD010000058.1:0-13869 GCA_031369685.1 Chloroflexota bacterium
GATGTCCATCTGCAGGGCGGTGATGCCGTCCCGCGTACCGGTCACCTTGAAGTCCATGTCACCGACCGAGTCCTCCTTGCCGAGGATGTCGGTCAGGACCACGAACCGGCCGTCCGGCTCGCTGATCAGGCCCATCGCCGCACCGGCAACTGGTGCCGAGATCGGCACGCCGGCGTCCATGAGGGCGAGCGTCGAGCCACAGGTCGAGGCCATCGAGGTCGAGCCGTTGGAGCTCAGGCACTCGGAGACCAGCCGGATGACGTATGGGAACTCGTCATGCGTCGGGAGCACGGGGATGAGGGCCCGTTCGGCCAGGTTCCCATGTCCGATGTCGCGACGGCTGGGGCCGCGCATCGGCTTGTTCTCGCCCGTCGAGTAGGGCGGGAAGTTGTAGTGGTGGATGTACTTCTTCTCGGTCCTGGGACTGATCGTGTCGATCCGCTGGACGTCCGAGGACGATCCGAGCGTCGCGACGGTCAGGACCTGGGTCTCACCGCGCGTGAACAGGCCGGACCCGTGGGCGCGCGGCAGGACACCGACGTCGACCGAGATCTGGCGGAGTTCGGTAAGGCCACGGCCGTCCATCCGGATGCCCTCGTCGAGGGCCATCTGGCGAGCGACCTTCTTGTTGGTCAGGCTGAACAGGTTCTTGCTGACGCGGGCCTCGCGGCGAGCCGCTTCGGCGAGCGCCTTGCTGTCCCCGCCCGAGCGCGTGGCCCGGATGGAGCCCGCAATCCCCTCGCGGAGCGCCTTGAGGCGGCCCGGAAGGTCATTGCCAAACCAGATCAGGAGATTCGCGGTGGCCTCGGCGTCCGGTCCTGCGCGGTGTGCCTGGGCCAATTCGATGCCGAAGAACCGGGACAGGGTCTCGAGCTTGTAGTTCTCGAGGTCCGGGTAGCCTTCGCGGGCGATGGTCAGGGTGTCGAGGTAGGACCCCGATTCGAAATGCGTCCCATCGGCCAGGGCCGCCTCGAGGAAGCCGAGATCGAACCCGACCGAATGGCCGACGACCGTGGACTTGCCGATGAACTTGACGGCCTGCTTGGCGGCCTCTGCGGGGCTCGGAGCCTTCTTGACGTCCGCGTCCTTGATGCCGTGCATCTGGTTGCCGACGATCGCTCGGCCCGGGTTCACGAGCGTTGACCACCGATCGGTGATCACCCCGCCCTTGACCTTGACCGCGGCGATTTCGACGAGATCGGCCATCTTCGGATCCGTGCCGGTCGTCTCGACGTCGACGACGACGAACTCCTCGCCGGCTTCGACTGCGCGGCCGAATTCGATGACCGAACCGGTGCCGGCCTCGAGGAACGGTGTGCTCTTCGCCTTCCCGACGAGCTTCTGGAGCTCAAGCTGGATGTCGATGAGTGGCTGGAGCGCCTTGTGCCCGAAGAGGATGGCCTCCGCCATCACGTCTTCCGGGAGCAGCTTCGCGCCGGCCTCGACCATCATGATCGCGTCGCGGGTGCCCGAGACGATGAGGTCGAGCTCCGAGTCGGCCAGCTGGCTGAAGGTCGGGTTCACGACGAATTCGCCATCGATCCGTCCGATGCGGACGGCCCCGACGGGCCCGTTGAACGGGATCTCGCTGATGGTCAGCGCCGCGGACGCGGCCACGGTCCCTATGACGTCAGGCTCGTTCTCCTGGTCCGTTGACAGGACCGTGATGACGAGCTGGATGTCGTCCTTGTAGCCCTCGGGGAACAACGGCCGGATCGGCCGGTCCGTGAGACGTGCCGCCAAAGTTGCGGCCTCGGAGGCTCGGGCCTCGCGCTTGATGAAGCCGCCCGGAATCTTGCCCGCGGCATACATGCGCTCTTCGAATTCCACGGTGAGCGGGAAGAAGTCGAGTCCCGGGCGTGGATCGGAGCGGTTGGCGGTGCCGAGCACCATGGTGTCGCCGTAGCGGATGGTGACGGCGCCGCCGGCGAGACGAGCGAGCTTGCCCGTCTCGATGGTCAGCGTTCGACCACCGATCTCGGTTTCAAGAGTTGTGGACACTGGTGTGTGTTCCTCCTGTTCGCGGAGGAGGTGACGAGGGTTCCTGGCTGGGCCGGTCTCGACGGGCGCCCGATGCGCAAGACCCCGGGTTCAACCCAGGGTCATCTGCGGCGTGGCGCTAGCGGCGAAGTCCGAGCCGTGCGATGACGGCACGGTAACGCGCGTTGTCCTTCTTCACGAGATAGGCGAGAAGGCGACGGCGCTGGCCGACGAGCTTGAGGAGTCCGCGGCGCGAATGGTTGTCCTTGGGAAAGCTCCGAAGATGCTCCGTCAGCCCGGTGATCCGCCCTGTAAGGAGCGCAACCTGGACTTCGGGCGATCCGGTGTCACCGTCCTTGACGGCGAACCCGGTCATGATCTCCTGCTTTTCATCCCGCGCGAGCGGCACTCGTTCCTCCGAAAGCGAACGTGACTGTATGCATTCCATTTGTGTATGACCCATCAATGCTAGCAGGGACCGCCCGATTGATCAAGGCGACCCGATCGGCGCCGCCTCGGGGGCGCACCCGTACGCAGCGTCGGCCCATCATCCGCGATCAGGACTCGAAGGTGACTCGAACCTCCCTGGAGGTCGCCCAGTTCGAACCATCGCGCAGGCGAACCACCCCGTCGGCGTCGATGCTCGCCACATCGGGCTTCGCATGCGTCCTCGGGTTGGGATCCGAGCCGACGCGAACGCGATACTCACCATGTGGGGGCAGGGCGACCGGCATTGGAAACCGCAACCGGACGTTCGACTCGACCATGTCGTCGACGATGCCGCGAACGACATACGGCCGTCCGAGCATCCCGGCCGCTCGCGTGAGATCACCGGCGGCGATGGAAGCGCGGATCTCGCCGCTCCGCACGGGATGGCCACCGAGGTCCATCGGTGGCACCACCATGACGTCGTAGTCGAGTTCGGCGCCCAGAGTCGCCACGGCGTCCGGCGTGCCCATGCGTTCGTGGCCGAACGCCGCATCCGGGGTCATGAGGAATCCGGCCAGATCGACCCGATCGGCGATTCGGCGGATGAAGGCGTCGTACGGGGTCATCCGAAGGGCGGCGTCGAAGGTCTGCACGATCGTGACGTCCACCCCGGCCTGGGCCAGGAGATCGAGCCGCTCGTCCGGATCGCACAGGAGTGGCGGCGCGGCACCGATGAGAATCTCGTCCGGATGGTGATCGAAGGTGATGACCGCCGTGCGGGCGGCTCGCTCCTGCGCTCCGGTCCTCAGGTGGCGGAGCAGGTAAGCATGGCCCAGGTGCAGCCCATCGAACACGCCGACCACGATGAACAGCCGCCCGTGGTCACGCCCGAGCGCATCGATCCCGTGAACGACCTCGGGCCGCGACGCCCGGTCATCAACCACCCTGCGTCTCGTCCAGCGACATCGCGTCGGCGGGCCTGGGCGTCGTCTGGGCCGACCAATCTGGTGTTGCCTCGTTGATCCCGCTGAGCATCTTCGATGGCGCAATCCGGCGCCCGTCGAGGAGACCGACTCCCACGATCCGATCCGCTTCGTCGACCAGGCGGATCGGCGCATCTGCCGGCAGGTTCGTCAGGCCGGCCTCGGGCCGAACGAAGCGACCCATCCGGGCATCCCGGATCTCCGCGCTCGTCAGGCGAACGGACGGCAACGCCTCAAGGCCGGCATCGGCCGGCAGGAGGAGCGCCTTCAGGCCTTCAGGACCGTCGGCCGCGGCGTTCCGGAGCGCTTCGAGGCTCAATGCCCCATCGAGTTCGAAGGAACCGCTCGCGGTCCGCGTGAGCGCTCCGAGGTAGGCGGCGCTGCCGAGCGCGGCGCCGAGGTCACGGGCGAGGGCCCGGATGTACGTACCCGCGGAACAGGCGACGTCGAGGATCGCGATGGGTCGAGCGGGATCGTCGGCATTCCAGGCGACCAGTTCGAGTTCGTGGATGATGACCCCGCGCTCAGGCAGATCCTGGGGTGAACCCTCACGAGCCAGCGCGTAGGCACGACGGCCCCCGACCTGGATCGCCGAATAGACCGGCGGGCGCTGGTTGATCGGTCCCCGGAAGGCCTCGAGCGCGCCGGTGACCGCATCCGACGACAGGAGCGGACCGTCGACCGGTGTCAATTCCCCATCGAGGTCGTCCGTGCTCGATGAGGCGGCAAAGCAGACGGTGGCCCGATAGCGCTTTCGATCCCCGAGGTGATACTCGACCAGCCTGGTCGCGCCGCCGAGGTACAGGGGCAGGACGCCCGATGCGAAGGGATCGAGCGTCCCACCGTGCCCGATCCGCCGGGTCCCGCTGAGGCGCCGGACGAGCGCGACGACATCGTGCGAAGTCGGTCCAGCCGGCTTGGCAACGATGAGGACGCCCTCGAGACCGCCGGGCTCGGAACGACGCGCCACGTCAGCGTCGGAGGGCGCGTGCGAGTCGATCAGCCTCGCGCAGCACCGCGACCCGCGCATCGACGGCATTGGCAGCCACGGATGCCCCCGCCGCACGTGCGTGGCCACCGCCGCCGAAGAGGCCGGTCAGGACCGTTGCGTCGACGCCGTCGGGCCTGGTGCGGACCGAGATCCGCGTGGTCGCCGGCCCGGCCTCCTTGAACAGGATCGCCACCTCGGCGTACTCCGCCTGCGCCAGGAGATCGATGATGCCCTCGGAGTGGCTGCCCAGCGCCCCGGTATCGGCGATGTCGGCCAGCGTCAGGGTCGAGTACACGACGAGCCCCTCGGCCGAGGTCGAGAGTCGGTCCAGCACGCGCCCGAACAATCGCAGCTGGGTGTCCGGCTTCGATCGATAGAGGAGGCGGGAAATCTCGGACAGGGGCGCTCCGGCTTCCATCAGGGCTGCGGAAACGGCAAGCGTCCGTGGTGTTGCGTTGGGATGCGCAAACGTGGCGGTGTCCATGATGATCCCGGCCATGAGGGCCGTTGCCAACGCGCCCCCGCCCGTATCGAGGGGGGTCCCGAATGCCGTTGCGACGAGCGCCACCATCTCGCAGGTCGCCGCAGCGGAAGGCTCTACCCAGTCGCTCGAACCAGTGGCACCGTTGGATGCGTGGTGATCGATGACCACGGTCGGCAGCGCGGCGAACAGGTCCGGATGGCGATCCCGGACGGCGCCGACACGGTCGAGGGACCCGCAGTCGACGATGACCAGCAGGTCGTAGGTCACGGCCTCATCCGGGTCGGTCCGGAAGTCCGCGATTCCCGGGAGGAAGGCATACAGCGGCGGGGGCACATCCGTGCACACGAGCGTCACCCGAGCGCCGCGGGAAGCGAGGACCGCACGGATCCCGAGGGCCGCACCGAGCGTGTCCGCATCGGGGTTCTCATGGCTCACGACGAGGACCTCGCGGCCCTTCGCGAGCGCGTCGATCACCGGCCCGGGGACGTCCCTGGCCCAGGCATCGAGGTTGACGGCTGCCGTCATGGCGCCTTCCGGCGAGACCTGGGGCCACGATCACGCGCCGCGGCGTCGGCGGGTCGAACGCGCGCACCTGATCGCTTGCCGCGGTTCCTGGCACCGTCGGTGCTCGGCATGGGGAGTTCCGTGCCGGGCTGAGGCGGGGCGTCGCCTTCGTGCGGCAGCCGTGGAACCGGTGTCGGCAGCGTGTCCTGCTCGGCCCTGGCTTCGGGTGCGTCATGTCCCAGGGCCAGCTCGTTGATCAACTTGAGGACCCGGGTCCCCCGCTCGATCGTCACGTCGGCCTCGACGTGGAGTTCGGGGATTCGCCGAAGCGTCAGGCGACGGCCGAGTTCACGCCGGATGAAGGGCATGGCATGGCTCAGGGCGCGCAGGCTCGCCGTCCGCTCGTCCGTACTCCCGATGAAACTGACCGAGACCTTCGCATGGCTCAGGTCGGGTGTGGTGGTCACGTCGGTTATCGTCACGAACCCGATCCTTGGGTCGGCGATGTCACGCGAAATGATCGCCCCGATCTCCTGGCGGATCAGCTCATCGACGCGTTGTGTGCGCTGGTTCATCGGATGGAAAGCTGCTGTCGGCCGGCGCAGATGGTCAGGACGAGAGGGACCGACTCACGGACTGCGACGTGAAGCACTCGATCACATCGCCCTCCTGCAGGTCGGAGAAGCCCACCAATCCGATCCCGCACTCGAACCCCTGGGCGACTTCCCGGACATCGTCACGGAACCGGCGGAGCGATTCGATCCTGTCGGTCACGATGACCTTGCCGCCGCGCCAGACGCGCGCGCCACCCTTGACCATCCGGCCATCGGTGACATACGAGCCCGCGATGACGGTGGTCTTGCCGACCTTGATCAACTTGCGCACCTCGGCGCGGCCTTCGATCACCTCGATGATGTCGGGCTCGAGCAGGCCACTGAGGGCCTTTTCGATGTCGTCGGTCAGCTGATAGATGATGTCGTAGAGGCGAACGTCGACCTTTTCGGACTCGGCCGCTCGACGCGCGGTGTCAGTGATCTTCGTGTTGAACCCGACGACGATCGCGTTCGAAGCTGCGGCGAGCAGGATGTCGTTGTCGGTGATCTCGCCGGCACCCTCGTGAAGGATATTGATCTTCACTTCGTCCGTGGCCAACTGGCCCAGCGAGTGCGTGATCGCGCCGAGTGAGCCCGACACGTCGGACTTGAGAATGATCCGGAGTTCCTTGGCCTGGCCTGCCTGGATCTGCTTGTACAGGTCTTCGAGGGTCGCGCGGCCGCTGCCCTCGCCATTCCTGGCCGCGATGTCGGCCTTGCGGCCATCCACCATCGCCCGGGCGGCCTTCTCGTCCGCGACGGCACGAAGGATGTCTCCGGCCTCGGGGACCCCGGACAGGCCGAGCACGACCGCGGCAGTGGCCGGACCGGCTTCCTTGATCCGCTTGCCCCGATCATTCTCGAGGGCTCGAACGCGCCCGAAGGTCTCACCGACCACGAAGACGTCACCCACCCGAAGGGTGCCGGTCTGGACCAGCGCGGTCGCCACGGGGCCGCGGCTCTTGTCCATGCGGGCCTCGACGATCGTGCCGATGGCCGGGCGAGCCGGGTTGGCCTTGAGGTCCTGGAGATCGGCCACGAGCAGGATCATGTCGACGAGATCGTCAAGCCCGAGGCGGCTCTTGGCAGAAACCGGGACGAGGGGCGTGTCGCCGCCATATTCCTCGACGACCACGCCGGCCTCGGTGAGCTCGGTCTTGACCCGGTCCGGGTTCGCGTCCGGCTTGTCCATCTTGTTGAGGGCGATGATGAGCGGGACCTTGGCCGCCTTCGCATGGCTGATGGCCTCGAGGGTCTGCGGCATGACGCCGTCGTCGGCCGCGACCACGACGATCGCGATGTCGGTGACCTTCGCGCCGCGTGCCCGCATCGCCGTGAAGGCTTCGTGGCCCGGGGTGTCCAGGAAGACGACGCGTCGTCCGTCCTTCGTGACCTCGCTCGCACCGATGTGCTGGGTGATCCCACCCCGTTCGCCGGCGGCGACGGTTGTCGACCGGATCGCATCGAGCAGGCTCGTCTTGCCGTGGTCGACATGGCCCATTACCGTGACGATCGGCGCGCGGACGACCAGCTTGGACTCATCGTCCTCGGTGAACAGTTCTTCCTTCGTGGCATCGGACGACGAACCGTCATCGGCGTCGTCGTTGCCGTCACCGGGCGTGGCCGTCACCGCCTCGGCCACCTCATACCCAAGCTCGGACGCAACCAGCGACGCCGTATCGCGGTCGATCAGCTGGTTGATGGTGGCGAAGATGCCGCTCTTGATCAGCTCACGGATGACGTCCGCGGGGTTGACCCCGAAGACCTCGGCGAGTTCCTTGACCGTGATGGTCGCGGGCAACTCGACGGCGCCTCGCTCCCGCGGGTCGATCGTCTGGACGCCGCCGGGCGTGAACGTGCCGTCTCGACGCGGTGGTTTTCGGGGCCCACGACGGCCACGAGTGCCGCTCCTACTCCTGGCCACGGGCTCCTCCTTCAATGTTCAGCTGCAGGCCCGTCGCGAGCAGCCCTGCGCGGAGCTCCTCGGGGACCGGCGTTTCGAGGGCCCGACTCAGGGTGCCCCTGTCCAATGCACGTTCGATGCAGGCCAGGTCGCGGCACACATAGGCACCACGTCCGCTCAGCCTGCCGGTTTCATCGGCCACGACTCCCCCTCCCGGGGCACGCACGACGCGCAGCAGATCACGCTTCGGACGCGACGTCCGACAGGCGACGCACGAGCGCGTCGGGATCCTGTGCACCGGGGAAGCGATAGCCCCCGCGCCTACGACGCCACCTCCTCGGTGGCGACCTTCCTGGCACGGGCGCGAGGCTTCTCGGCCGGGGCCTCGCCGGCCTTCTCGGCCGTCGGCATGTCGAGTGACGCTGAGGCCGGCTTGGCGTTCTCAGGCCCAGCTTCCAAGGCCTTCTTGCTTCGGGCACGCGGCGCCCTTGCGGTGGCTACCTCGGGTGCCGTCACCTCGGCCGCTGCGGACACGACAGCGGCTTCATCGGCCTTCCTGGCACGGGCACGCGGCTTCTTCACGATCGCCGCTTCGGGCGCACCGCCACCGTTGGCGCCGTCGACGGGTACCCCGGCGTCGATTGGCGCATCGGCGGATGCCCCGGCCTTGGAAGCCCCGACGGGCGAGGCGGCATTGCCGCCGTCCTCGGCGGCCTTGGCCTCGGCGACCGAGACATCGCTCCGGATGTCGATCCGCCAGCCGGTCAGACGTGCGGCAAGGCGCGCATTCTGACCCTCGCGGCCGATGGCCAGCGAGAGCATCCGTTCAGGGACGGTCACGTTGGCGATCCGGTGCTCGACATCGATGTCGACGGACAGGACCTGCGCGGGCGACAGGGCATTCGCCACGAACGCGGCCGCATCGTCATTCCACGGGATGACGTCGATCTTCTCACCGCCGAGCTCGGCAACCACCGCCTGGACCCGGGATCCGCGCTGGCCCACGGTGGCACCGACTGGATCGAGGCCTTCCTGACGTGAACCGACGGCGACCTTGCTTCGACTTCCGGCCTCGCGGGCGATCGCACGAATTTCGACTGTTCCGCTGTGGATCTCGGGGACCTCGAGCTCGAACAGGCGCTTGAGGAACCCCTTGTGGGTCCGCGTCACGAACAGCGCCGGGCCCTTGGGCAGGCGCCGAACCTCGAGCACGAACGCCTTGACGTTCTGCCCGATCCGGTAGTGCTCGAGGGGCGACTGTTCGGTGGTCGCGAGGATGCCCTCGACGCCCTTCCCGACATCGAGGATGATCGCGCGCGGTTCGACCCGGTTGACCGTGCCGGTGATGAGCTCTCCCTCGCGGCTTGCAAACTGGTCGTAGACCACGTCGCGTTCGGCTTCGCGGAGTCGCTGCAGGACCACCTGCTTCGCCGTCTGTGCGCCGATCCGACCGAAGGTGTCGCCATCCAGCTGCTCGGTTTCGACGAGCTCCCCGATTTCGGCCGTGGGCTTGACCGCCCGGGCTTCTTCGAGCGTGAACTCGGTCAAAGGATCCTCGACCTCCGCGGCGACCGTACGGGCGCGGAACACGCGGATCTTGCCGCTTTCGGCATCGATCTCGACGTGGATGTCCTCTTCGTTCGCGATGCGGCGATAGGCCGACGCGATCGCCTCCTCAACGGTCTTGATCAGCTGTTCGCGAGGAACCTGTTTCTCGGCGTTGAGCTGGAGGAGGGCACCGATGAAATCTCGACTCATGGTCGCATCGCCCTCCTTGATAGTCCGGTTTGTGGATCGGTCGCCCGAAAAAAATACGTGGGGGTCACCCACGCGTCCTTCGGAGGCGGCCATTCGATTCCGGCCCGGAGTATACACGCGGACGGGTGGACCGTCGACCGAGGGTCAGGTCCGGACGGGCTCCGGGTCCGTCGGATAGCGACGCTCGACGTAGTCCTCCAGGATCCCGATGAACTCGTCCACGAGGCCATCGCCGCGCAGGGTTCGGTCCAGTTTCCCGTCCATGAACACCGGCGCAACCGGGTCTTCGAAGGTGCCCGGAAGGCTAATTCCGATGTCCGCGTGTTTCGACTCGCCCGGCCCATTGACGACGCAACCCATGACGGCAACGGTCATCTCCTCGACCCCGGGATGAGTTGCCTGCCATTCCGGCATGCGGTCGCGGAGGTGGTTCTGGATGCGCTCGGCCATTTCCTGAAAGAACGTCGACGTGGTTCGCCCGCAGCCCGGGCAGGCACTCACCTGCGGCAGGAATGCGCGCAGGCCCATCGACTGGAGGATCTGCTGCGCGACCCTAACCTCCTCCTCGCGCTCCCCACCGGGTGCGGGCGTCAGCGATACCCTGATCGTGTCCCCGATCCCCTCTTCCAGGAGGATCGAGATCCCGGCCGTCGAGGCGACGATCCCCTTCATGCCGAGCCCGGCTTCGGTAAGGCCCAGGTGGAGGGGATAGTCGGACCGGGCGGCCAGCAATCGATAGACGTCGACCAAGTCCCGTACGCGGGAGACTTTCGCCGAGATGATGATCCGGTCATGACGGAGGCCCGTCTGCTCGGCGAGGTCGGCCGACCGCATGGCTGACTCGATCATCGCCTCGATCATCACGCCCCGGGCATCACGCGGCTCGGCGTGGCGGGCATTCGCGTCCATCAGATCCGTGAGGAGCTGCTGGTCCAGTGACCCCCAGTTCACGCCGATCCGGACCGGTTTGTCGTTCTCGATGGCGACCCGGACGATGGTCTGGAAATGCTCGTCGTGGCGCTTCGCACCCACGTTGCCGGGGTTGATCCGGTACTTGGCCAGGCCGGCCGCGGCCGCCGGATGGTCGATCAGGAGCTTGTGGCCGTTGTAGTGGAAGTCACCGACAACGGGGACTGCCACCCCAAGGTCGGTGAGCTTGCGGAGGATGTCCGGAACGGCCGCGGCAGCCGCATCCGTATTGACGGTGATGCGCACGAGCTGGCTGCCGGCGTCCGCCAACCGGGCAACCTGGATGGCCGTCGCGTCGGAATCGGCCGTGTCCGTGTTGGTCATCGACTGGACGACAATCGGGTGGGCGCTGCCAACGAGGACGCCGCCGACATCCACGGAAACCGTCGGCCGTCGCACGGGCCGCAGGCGATCCGGCGTGATCATCCCCCGGTGAGGCCCCGGGCTATGTCGTAGCCGGTAACCCAGACCAGGAACGCCATGAGCATCGCAAAACCCACGACATACGTCAGGCGCTCTGCCCGAAGCGACAGCCTCGTGCCCGCCACCCGCTTGATCAGCAAGAGCATGATCCTGCCACCATCAAGGGGCGGGAACGGGAGGATGTTCACGACGGCGAGGTTCGCGGACAGGATCCCGGCAAGGTACAGGGTCACGATCGGCCCAAGCGTCCAGAAGATGTCCCCGATCTGGGTCGCGATCCCGATCGGCCCGGACGCGGGCGGCGGCTCGGTCGGGCGGGTGACGATGGCTGACGCGAGCTGGCCGACCCCATCGATGATGACGCGCATGGCCGATTCGGTCCGCTGGACCCCCAGGCCGAGGGCCACATCGACGGAGTAGTGGATCCGGTCCGGCGTCGGGCGAGGCTCCAACGGAAAGGTAGTCTGCTGGCCGATGCCGAGCGCCCCCTGGCCGTCCTTGACCTGCTCGGCGGTCCGAAGCGTGGCGGTGATGTCGATCACCGCGTCCGCGCGCCTGATCGCGAGAACGACGGTCTTGCCGGCGCTGTCGTGCAGCTCCGCGAGCACGGAGCTCGGGCCGAAAGCGCCGAATGCCCGGCCATCGATGCGCTCGATGACGTCGCCCACCTGGATGCCGGCGGTTTCGGCCGGTGAACCAGGTTCCACGTACGGGACGTAGATACCGATCGCCGGGTCGCCGGTGAGCGCGATGCCGGTGAAGATCGCCGCCGCCAGCGCAACGTTCATGACCACGCCGGCGACGAGGATCAGGAGTTTCTTCGGTAGCCCCTGGGCCGCGAACGAACGGGGGTCCTCCGCCTCGTCCCCATCTTCACCCTCGAGCTTGACGAAGCCACCGATCGGCAGCCAGTTGAGCGTGTAGACGGTCTCCCCGACATCCCGCAGGACCTTCGCTCGGGGTGGGAAACCGATCCCGAACTCGAGGACGCGGACGCGGAACAGCTTGGCCACGATGAAGTGACCGAGCTCGTGGACGACGACGAGTGCCCCGAGAATCCCGAAGAACAGGACGACCGTGACGATCGTTCGGCCGATTTCGATCAAACGACGGCTCCCTGTGCATACCAGTTCCGGATCTCGTGATCGATGGCCAGGAGGTCATCGACCTCAGGAGGCGGGCCGGAGCTTGACCCGAACCGGACGATTGCGGCCTCGAGGAGTTCCGGAATGCCGGTGAACGAAAGGCTACCGGCCAGGAACCGACTGACGGCAACATCGTCCGCGGCGATCAGCGCGGCCGTCGCCCACGGGCCGGCTCGTCCAGCCTCACGAGCGATCCGAAGGGCCGGAAACCGCGCCATGTCGGGCTCCCGGAAATCGAGTCGGCCGATGGCTACGAGATCCGGTGCGATGGCAGGCGACGGGCCGCGCTCGGGATACGTGATCGCGTACTGGATGGGCAGTCGCATGTCGGGGGTCCCCAGCTGGGCCTTCACGGATCCGTCGACGAACCGTACGGCGGAATGCACCACCGACTGGGGGTGGATGACAACGTCGATCATGTCGTAGTCGACATCGTACAGCCAGTGTGCCTCGATGACCTCCAGGCCCTTGTTCGCGAGGGTTGCGCTGTCAATCGTGATCTTGTCCCCCATGGACCAGGTCGGATGGCGCAGGGCCTGAGCGACCGTGACCGTTGCGAGCTGCGCGGCGTCAAGATCGAGGAATGGCCCACCGGAGGCCGTCAGGATCAAACGAGCGATCGACTCCGGACGCTCACCCGCAAGACACTGCCAGATGGCCGAATGTTCCGAATCAATCGGCCGTACCCAGGCCAGGGGGCTCCCGAGCGGGTCCAATGGACCGCCGGCCGCGCGCGCCGCCGCCTGGGCTCGCGCGATCGGCATCACGAGATGGCCGCCCGCGACGAGGGTCTCCTTGTTCGCCGTCGCCAACGGCGTCCCAGCGCGGAGGGCCGCGATGACGGGCCGAAGGCTCACCATCCCGCCGGTCCCGACGATCAGCAAGTCGATATCGGGCCGAGACGCCAGGGCCTCGAGAGCCGCCTGGCCGACCTCGACAGTCGTGCCCGCCGGGACGAAAGCCAGGCCATTTCGGACATCGTCGTCGGCTACCACGGCGACCGATGGACGAAATTGAACCAGTTGCTCCCCGAACAGCCCCGCGTTGCGCCCTGCGGCGAGTCCGACGATATTGAACCGTGGGTCCCGCCCGAGGACATCGAGCGTCTGCCGTCCGATGGAACCGGTCGAGCCAAGCACCGCCACCCGCACCCGCGGTCCGTCATCCTGGACGGTGGGGGCGAGACCCCGATCAGCGGAACGCGATGAGGACATAGAGCAACACCGCGGGGGCGGCGAACAGGAACGAATCAAGGCGGTCGAGCACGCCGCCATGGCCCGGGATCAGGCGTCCGGAATCCTTCGCCCCGGCAGCACGCTTGATCATCGATTCCACGAGGTCTCCCGCCTGTGCGGCGCCGGCGATGATCGGTCCGAGGAGGAGGCCGTGGAGCGGGCTATGGCCCAGGCCGCCGACCAGGACTACCGACAGCACCGTGACCGCGAGCGCGCCGCCGATCACGCCTTCGACCGTCTTGGACGGCGAGATGTGGGCCATGAATCGCCGACGACCGAATCGACGACCGACGAAGTAGGCCCCGGAATCGAACGCCCAGACACCGAGCACCAGGACCAGCACCCAGCCTCGACCAGCGCCGACCCCTTCGAGCAGGGCCCCGGGCGGCACTGCCGGGGCCTGATCCGCGAGGCGGGGCACGAACCCGAGCAGACCGACGTACAGCGCCCCAAAGGTCGTGGTGATGAAGGA
>JANMPD010000060.1:0-7660 GCA_031369685.1 Chloroflexota bacterium
CGTGACGAACCGGCCGATGCGACGCAGCGCCTCCTCGAGTTGCTCGTAGCTGGTGGCGTAGCACGCCCGGACATGGCCCTCGCCCGATGCACCGAAGGCGCCGCCGGGAACGACGGCAACGTGCTCCTCCTCGAGGAGGCGCGCGGCAAAGGTCTCCGAGTCGAGGCCCGTCGACGTGATCCGCGGGAAGGCGTAAAACGCCCCGAGCGGCTCGAACGTCTCGAGGCCCATGGCGTTGAAGCCGTCGACGATCAGGCGCCGACGGCGGTCGTACTCGGCGAGCATTCGCTCGACGTCCGGCTCGCCCTCAACCAGGGCCACGAGCGCAGCGTCCTGGGCCACGGTCGGCGCGGACATGATCCCGTACTGGTGGACCTTGACGATCCCCTCGAGCATGCCGGCCGGGGCTGCCAGCCACCCGACCCGCCAGCCGGTCATCGCATAGGCCTTCGAGAACCCGCCCATGAGGATCGTCCGCTCGCGCATGCCCGGCAGGGACGAGAAGGCCCGGTGGGTATAGGAGCCGTAGGCGAGTCGGTCGTAGATCTCGTCGCTGTAGACCAGCAGATCGTGGCGCACGGCGATCCGGGCGAGCTCCTCCTGGATCTCGGGCGTGAGGACTGCACCCGTCGGATTGCACGGGTAGCCGAGGAACAGGGCCTTGGTCCGTGGCGTGATGGCCGCCTCGACCGATGCCGGATCCAGGGCGAAATCGTCCTCGTAGCGGGTCGCGACGCGGACGGCCGTCCCGCCGGCGAAGACGATCGCCGGCACATACGCCACGTATGACGGTTCGTGGAGGATCACCTCGTCACCCACATCGCACGTTGCCCGCAGCGCGAGGTCGACAGCCTCGGACGCGCCGACGGTGATCAGGAGCTCCGTAGCAGGGTCATAGCGGACGCCATAACGGCTCTCGAGATGCGTGCTCAGGGCGCGGCGAAGCTCCACGGTCCCGTAGTTCGAGGTGTAGTGCGTCCGTCCCTCGCGCAGGGATTCGACGCCGGCCTCGATGATGTGGCGCGGGGTATCGAAGTCCGGCTCGCCCACCCCGAGGCTGATGACGTCGTCCATCGTGGCAAGGATGTCGAAGAACTTGCGGATTCCCGAGGGCGGCACGTCGCGGACGCGTTGTGAGAGGGCGCGCTGGGCCAGGGGCGGACGGGCGGCGGCGGTCATGTCGGTACAGGGTACCCGGGGCGGCGGCGGGCGAGGTCGACGACAGCATCGGCGATGGCCGCACGTGACGCCGCGTCCGGTGCCCGGAGGGCCCGGTCGACGAGATCGCCGACGTGGCGCATGTCCTCGGGCTCGTAGCCGCGTTCGGCGACGCTCGACGCTCCGAACCGGATCCCGGATGGTGCGTCCGGCGTGCCGGCATCGAATGGGATCATGTTCCGGTTGGCGAGGATGCCCACGGCTTCGAGGGCCTCCTCGGCCGCATCGCCAGTCATGCCGCGCCCGCGCAGGTCCACCAGCACCAGGTGGGTGTCCGTCCCGCCGGCCACGAGCCGATCCCCGCGGGCCGTGAGCGCCTCGCCGAGTGCCCGCGCGCTGGCCAAGATCCGCCCCTGGATGCCGTGGAACCACGGGCTGGCCGCGATTCGGAAGGCGACCGCCTTGGCGGCGATGCGCCCGAAGTCGGGCGCCCCCTGCGTGCCCGGAAAGATTGCCCGGTCGACGCGCCGGGCGTGGGCGCCTCGGGAGAGGATCATGCCCCCATGCGGGCCGAGGAGGGTTTTGTACGTCGTGAAGGTCACGAAGTCGGCGTGCGGGACCGGACTCGGGACCACACCGGCGGCAACGAGGCCCGCGATGTGGGCCATGTCCACGAGGAACAGCGCATCGACCTCACGGGCGATGGCCGCGAAGGCAGCGTAGTCGATCAGCCGGGGGTAGGCGCTGCCCCCGGCGACAATGAGTCTCGGACGATGCGACCGCGCGAGGGCCTCGACCTCGTCCATGTCGATGCGCTCATCGGACGCCCGAACGCCGTAATGCGCGAAGCGGTACACCCGGCCGGTGATCGACGCCGGGTCACCGTGCGAGAGGTGCCCGCCGTGGGCGAGGCGCATAGCGAGCACCGGGTCGCCCGGCTTCAGGACCGCCTGGTAGATGCCGAGGTTGGCGTTGACGCCGCTGTGGGGCTGGACGTTGGCGTGCTCCGCGCCGAAGAGCGCCTTCGCCCGATCGATGGCGAGCGTCTCGACGCCATCGACCCACGCTGTGCCCCGGTGGTAGCGATGGCCGGGATAGCCCTCCCCGGTCTTGTTGGACAGGACACTGCCGAGGGCCTCGAGCACGGCCGCCGGCGCGGTGCTCTCCGACGCGATGAGGTCGATCGTGTCGGCCTGACGGTGAGCGTCGCCGGCGATCAGCGCGGCGATCTCCGGATCGAAGTCAGTCAGCGATGCGTCGAGCATTGGGAGCTCAGGGCGTGGCAACGGAAAGCGCGGCGGCGCGCTCAGCCGGCGTCGGCCCGCTTCGGTCGTCGGCGAGCGCGAGGTCCCGAGGTGCCTGATCTCGCCAAGTTGCCCCGGCGGTGAGCCCCTCGAAGGCTCGAGCAGCACGAAACAGCGTGAGTTCGCTCCACGCCGGCCCGATCAACTGGAGCCCCACCGGCAGGCCTTCGGACAGCCCGCACGGGATGGACACCCCGGGCAACCCGGCCATGTTGACCGGCAGGGTGCAGGCATCGGACAGGTACATCGAGACGGGGTCGGCGGTCCGGGCGCCGAACCGGAACGCCACCGATGGCGAGGTCGGCGCCACGAGCGCGTCGATCCCGGTGGCAAACACGTTGTCGAAATCGCGCTTGATCAGGGTCCGGACCTTCTGCGCCTTCACGTAGAAGGCGTCGTAGTAGCCCGCGGACAGGGCGTAGGTCCCGAGCATGATCCGCCGCTTGACCTCGGCCCCGAACCCCTCGCCTCGGGTCGCCACGTAGTCGGCGATGAAGTCCGCACCAGCGAGGCGGCGGCTCTGTCCGTAGCGCACGCCGTCGTAGCGGGCGAGGTTGGCCGAGGCCTCGGCGGGCGCCACGATGTAGTACGCGGCGAGGCCGTAGTCGGTATGGGGCAGGCTGACCGGCTCGACCGACGCTCCCGCGTCCTCCAGGAACGCGACGCTCTCCCGGATCCGCCGCTCGACGTCGGGGTCCATGCCGGCCACGAAGTACTCGTGCGGCAGCCCGAACCGTCGGCCCCGCAGCCAGGCGACCGCCTCGTCGTCCGATTCAGGGAGGCGAAGGAGCTCGTCGGGGACCGGCACCGGCGCGGATGTCGAATCCCGTACATCGCGCCCGGCGATCGCATGGAGCAGCGCCGCCGCATCGCGAGCGTTCCGGGCGAACGGACCAATCTGGTCCAGCGACGAGGCGAACGCGACGATGCCGTAGCGGCTGACCCGTCCGTAGGTGGGCTTCATCCCGACGATCCCGCACAGTGCCGCCGGCTGGCGAATCGAGCCCCCCGTATCGGTTCCGAGGGATAGCGGGGCGTGATGGGCGGCGACGACGGCCGCGGAACCGCCGCTGCTGCCGCCTGGGACCGTATCGAGATCCCAGGGGTTGCTGACCGGTCCGTAGGCCGAGTATTCGTTGGACGATCCCATGGCGAATTCGTCCATGTTCGTCTTGCCCAGGAACACCGCGCCAGCCACCCGGAGTCGCTCCGTGATGTGGGCATCGTAGGGCGCCCGGTAGCCCTCAAGGATCCGTGAACCGGCAGTGCACTGGCCACCCTCGACACTGATCAGGTCCTTGAGCGCGATCGGGATGCCGTGGAGCGGATGCAGGGTGGCGAGCGCCTCGGCACCTTCCTCGCGGCGGCTGGCGAGCTGTGCGTCGGCCGCGTCGGCCTGGGCCAGGGCAACGTTGCGATCGATGGTCAGCCACGCGTTCAGGGCGTGGTTCTGGCGCTCCGCCGCATCGAGGTGCGCGAGCGCAAGCTCCCGGGAGCTGACATCACCGACACGCAGCGCCCGGGCCATGCCATGCGCTGAGAGTCGCGTCAGTTCGGTGACCATCGGGGCGACTCGGACGTCAGTCGGCTTCGGCGCCGAGGATCGGCGGCACCACGATGAATGGGCCATCGGTCAGCGGCGCATTCGCCAGGACCCTGTCGCGCGGCAGGGATGGCGTCACCACATCATCGCGCAGGATGTTCTCGAGCTCGATGGTCTGGGCCGTCGGCGGAATGGCGTCGGTGTCCAGTTCGGACAGCTTGGCGTACTCCTCGAGGATCTGGTTCAGCTGCACCTGGAGTCGGTCGAGCTCCGGCCCGGTCATCCCGAGTCGAGCAAGAAACGCGACGTGTTCGACATCCGAGCGGGTGAGTCCGGCCATCGGCCGATGATAGCCGAGCGAGTCGGAATTCCCGGCCGGCGTGCCCCGTATCGATCTGGGGTCAGTTCAACCACGCGATGGGCAGAACCGCGACCACGCGATGAGCTGAACCGCGACGACGCGATGAGCTGAACCGCGACCAAAGTCCCACGTGGAAGTCGCCGCTCGGGGGATGGTTCGTCGGCCTGCGGCGGACGATGATCGCGGTGTCGACCGCCGTCCGGCGTCGGTTCCGAGGTGCCATGTCCATCCAGATCGCGTGCCTGTCGTGCGGCACGCCCGCACGCTCTGCCACCAGCACGTTCTGTGGTCGATGTGGGCTTGCGTTCGGGGCGGAGCCGCCGCCGCACGCGGAACTGCCGGCCTGCCCGGTCTGCTACCGCTCGTCCGATGACGACGGTCGATTCTCGAGCCAGCTCGTTCCCGCTGAGCGCGTCGACCTCCCGCGCCACGTCGCGGAGCATGATCGAGTCCCCGTCGGCGACGACGACTATCTCGAAAGCCTCCGCGAAGGCGCTCGAATCCGAATCGGTCGCTGGATGGCGCCATTCGACCTGGTGCGACGCTACCTGGTGACCGGCGCGCTCGACGGCGGACGCCGGCGCCAGTTCGAACACGATCTCATCGTGACGGCCATGACCCAGCTCGCCCGGTTCGGGCCGAACGCCGTGATCCTCGGCGACCAGCCCGAGTGGCGCGCGGCGAGGGACGCGGTCGCCGAACTCATGGAACGGTTCCACCGCTCGACGGGAGCGCGTCTCTTCGCCTGAGGCTCGCGGATCAGTCCGGTGGCGCGATCAACGCTCGGAACGCCGCGGCATCCAGGATCGTAACGCCCAGTTCCTCGGCCTTGGCCAGCTTCGAGCCCGCCCCCGGCCCGGCGAGGACATAGTCCGTCTTCTTCGACACCGAGCCGGCGGGCTTGCCTCCGGCGGATCGCACCGCGGCCTCTGCCTCTTCGCGACTGAACCCCTCGATGGTCCCGGTCACCACCACGGACTTGCCGGCAAACGGCCCGTCGCCCGCCACGGGCGCCCGGGCGGCCGGCAGCTCCACCTCGACGCCCGCGCCGGCCAGGTCGTCCATGACCCCCCGACCGGGACCTCCATCGCCGAACCAGGCGGCGAGCGCCGCGGAGACGGAGGGGCCGACGCCCTCGACCTCCTCGAATCGCACCGGCTCGTCGGTCGAGAGCGCCTCCAGGTGCATGGCAGCACGGCGCAGCCAGTCATCGCCCGGAGGAACCTCGGCAGCCAGCCACGCCGCCAGCTCGATGGCCGTCGTCCAGCCGACCTGCGGGATCCCGAGGGCGGCAATCACCCGCTCGAGCGGCCGCCGACGCGCCTTCTGGATCGAAGCGTGCAGGTTCTCCGCGCTCTTGCGGGCAAACCGCTCGAGCGACTCGAGGTCCTCGATGGACAGCCGGAAGAAGTCGCCGCGACGCTTGACCAGCCCCCGCTGGAGGAGCTGCTCCAGGACGTGCCATCCCGCGCCCTCGATGTCCATGCCGCCGCGACCCACGAAGTGACCGAACTCCTGTGCGACTCGGGCGGGACACGCCAGGTTCGGGCAGTAGTGGCGGACGGCGCCCTCATCCTGGACGACGGCCGTTCCGCAGACCGGGCAGGTAGCCGGCATCTCGAACGGGCGCTCGGTGCCGGTCCGCCGGTCCACGATCGGACCGACCACCTCGGGGATCACGTCGCCGGCCTTCTGGAGGACGACCCAATCGCCGATTCGAACATCCTTGCGCCGTACCTCGTCGAGGTTGTGGAGCGTCGCACGCGCCACGGTCGAACCGGACACCTTCACCGGACGGAGGTGGGCGACGGGCGTCAGCGTCCCCGTCCGCCCGACGTACGGGACGATGTCCTCGAGCACGGTTTCCACCTGTTCCGGCGGGAATTTGTAGGCGATCGCCCATCGCGGCGCCCGCGAGACCATGCCCAGCTGATCCTGCTGGTCGAGCCGATCGACCTTGACCACGACGCCATCGGTTTCGAAGGGCAGGTGGTGGCGCTGCTCCCGCCAGGCTTCCGTGAAAGCGATCACTGCCTCGATATCCAGTCCGGCCTCGCGATCCGGATTGACCGGCAGCCCGAGGGACGCCAGCCGGTCCAGGGCCTCGTGCTGGGTCGCGCGGCGCCCGGCGTCCTCGATGAGCTGGTAGAACCAGGCCGACAACTTGCGGCTTGCGGTCACGGTGGGATCGATCTGGCGGAGCGACCCCGCGCCGCTATTGCGCGGGTTGGCGTACAGCGGCAGGCCGGCCGCCTCACGTTCCTCGTTGATCCGTGCGAACTCGGCCTTCGGCATGAACACCTCGCCACGGATGTCGGCCGTGACGGGCTCGCGTAGTCGATCCGGGATCACCCGGATCGTCCGAAGGTTCGCGGTGACGTCCTCGCCGGTCGTGCCGTCGCCGCGGGTCGCGCCGCGCACGAACCGGCCCCGCTCGTAGTGCAGGGAGATCGCCAGGCCATCGATCTTGAGCTCTGCCACGTAACGCAGCTCCGGGGCCGGTGACGGCGCCGGCTCAAGTCCAAGTGCCTTGCGCACGCGGGTATCGAATGCCCGCAGCTCGGCATGCGAGAACGCATTCCCGAGCGACAGCATCGGACGCGAGTGACGAACTTCGGTGAACTGGTCGCCCAGGCCCGATCCAACGCGCTGGCTCGGAGAATCGGCCGTCACGAGCGCCGGGAACGCCGTCTCGAGGGCGACCAGTTCCCGCATCAGCCCGTCGTATTCCGCGTCGGACAACTCCGGGGCGTCCTGGCCGTAGTACATCGCATTGGCCCGCTGGAGGTCCACCGCGAGCACCGCGTGGCGCGCTGCTGCAGCGTCGACCTCGAGCGCGGCGGCGGCAGCGACGAGGGCGTCGTCCACGGGCAGCTGGTCGACGGTGTCGGACATCACCGCCAAGGATACGGAGGTAACGACTCCGTGCGCGTCCAGATCCGGGCGGCGCGGGAGCCGTGCGCCGCCTTGATCGGCTGCCTCACAATCCGTGAATGTCCGTCCCCGAAATCGAGACCGATCGTCTGCTCCTGCGCGCCTTCACCTCCGCGGATCGCCAGCCGTTCGCGGCCATGAATGCCGACCCCGAGGTGATGATCTATATGTCCCGGTCACTGGACCGCTCAGGATCGGACCTGTTCCTGGCGCGAATCGAGGATCACTGGGACGCGCACGGATTCGGACTGTGGGCCATCGAGCGCCCGAATGACGGGGCGTTCCTCGGGTTCGCCGGCCTTTCGGCACCGGCGTTCGAGGCACCTTTCACCCCCGCGATCGAGGTGGGCTGGCGCCTTG
>JANMPD010000089.1:0-4460 GCA_031369685.1 Chloroflexota bacterium
ATTCCGGCGAGGGGTCGCAACAGCCGGCGAATCAGCGTTGTGGTGGAGCTAAGGGGGCTCGAACCCCTGACCTTCTGAATGCCATTCAGACGCTCTTCCAGCTGAGCTATAGCCCCGCGCCGGAGCGGGAGTATAGCAGGGCCACCGTTCACCCCGGGGCCACGACGGCCTCAGCCAGACGTTGGAGCGCCCCCTCCGCCGGCGCCCCGCGTCAAGGCGTCGCGACGATGTTCAAGTACACGACAACCGAGGCCACGGTGCCGTCCTGCTCGGCCTGGACGTAGAGACGGACGAGCGGGCCGGCGGTCCGCGGCAGGAACATCGCCGGACCCGGCAGGGCGGGCCCTCCGTCCGTCGAGTACCACCCACCCAGGTCACACCCGCTGACGATCATGAATCCGGAACCGTTGGCGGGCTCGGGACGACCACAGGCGCCGCCCCAGCCGCGAATAGTCCACCCGGGCACGTCGAGCGTGAGGGGCGTTTCGGGGGCGACCGTCAGGACCGGCAGGCCGCCCGGCACCTCTTCTGTGGCGCAGTTCTCGTATCCCGCGGTGCCGGTCGGAAACGTCCACGAGGCACCGCATGATGCTCGAACGGTGGGAGTCTGGGCGCCGGTCGGGGTGACGATCCGTACAACCGGGACGTCGGCCCCCAGGACCTCGATCAGCCACTGACGGGTGACGTCTACGTCCGCCGAGAAACGGATCGTTGCGGTAATGGTCACGGTTCCGGTCGGCAGGTCGTGGAGGAGCCATCGGTTCTGGGCATAGAGGAAGGGATCGTTGGTTTCGTTTGCCATCTGGTCGATCTGGAATCCGGCGCCCGTGCCGGCCTGCGTTGCGTTGATGTCCCAGCCGATCGCACACGCATCGCCGGCGACGCGAATCTCGAGCCGATCCCCGAGTCGTACCGGCACGGCCGGAGGTCCGACGGGCCGTGGTCCGCCCTCGATCGGGCCACCCGGTGATCCGGCCAGGACGAGTGCCTGAGCCACGCCTCCCGGCGGAGGTGGCGTACAGGCGACGGCGGGCGATGTCACGGGGCCCGGGATTGGAACAGGTGCCGCCGAATTGACGACCCGGAAATACCGCTCCAGCACGGTACTGCCATCTTCGCCGGACGCGCCGGTCGAGAAGTACGCGACGATGCGAACGACCCAGTCGCCACTCGGCATCGTGCCCAGCGGCTGGATGGACCTCGGCGGACTGACATTCACCGTTCGGAAGGCGATCGGGAAGGGGAGGGTCACGCCCGGCGCGCCCGGCAGGTACTCGGCGATGACGTAGCGCATGCAGGCGTCCTGCTCGGAGTAGACCGTGATGGTCGCGTTCCCCGGCAGGCGGAGGGCACCATCTGCCGGCAGTGTCGGCCAGCTCGGTGCCGGCGATCCGCGGCCTGGCCCGCCCGTCGCCGGGGCGCCGCGGATGGCCCCGAGGTTGTTCGGATCACGTCCGAGCTCGATCTCCGGGGGCGCGCCGAGCCGAACCGGTGAACAGCCGAGTCCCGAGTTCTGGGTCGGCGGGGGAAGTTTGCCCGGGGATGCCGACGGAATCGGCGAGGACGACGAGACGGCAACGCCCTCGGTCGGGGATGCCGAGGGAGATGGGTCGGGACTCGCCAACCCGTTGCCGGCGAGTCCGACCCCCGCCGCGATCACCACCACGGCCATCGCCCCGACAAGGGCGATTCGGACACGATCGCGCGTCTTCCGCGGGATCCCGAGGACCGGCCCGATGGGTGCCGCAACGCCATCCGGTTTCATCGGGCGATCACATGCGCGAAGTACGAGACGTTGAATTGATTGCCATGGCTGTCGATGGCGCCAATCCCGATCTGGACGACCGTGTCACCACGTGGGACAAGGAAAGCCGGCGGGTCGGGAAGTGGCCCGCCGCCCTCCGAACTGCCACTGCCCAGACCACACCCGCTGGGCGACTCGAAGGTGTCAACCCCGCTGGCGGTCGTCACCCGACCGCACGACGCGCTCCAGCTGGTGATCTGCCAGCCGCGCAGGTCGAGGTGAATGACCCCGAACCCCGCCACGCGCAGAGCGGCATCGTCGGGTTGATAGCCGATCGAACCGCAGTCATCGCCGGCTTCGTATCCGTTGTTGAGGTGGATGAAGAGCCCGCATCCAACCGAGGCCTGGAAGCGAGTGCGGGCCGGGCCGACGAGGTACAGATCCGGAGCGACAAATCCGTCGATCACGATCTGCCAGGAACGAACGATCATGAGGCCGCCAGGAAACTGGAGCGTCGCATCGAGGCGCTGGTTGCCGTAGGTCGAGATCGTCCATCGATTCTGGGCGGCATACGCAGGGTCGTCGGCCGAATCGTGGAACTGGTCGATCGTCGTGACGTTGCCGCCCTTCGCATCGGTCAGATCCACCTGCCAGCGCGTGGCGCAGACCTCGCCCTCCGTCATCATCAGGATCGGATCGCCCAGACTCGCATGCACCTCGGGCAATAGTTCTTCGTCGACCTTGGCGCCGGGCGTCGTCGCCTGGCCGCCCACCACCAGATTGACGTTCATGTCCGGCGTCGGTTGTCCCGGACCGCACGTGACCGCGGGCATGATAACGGCGGGTCTCGCGGTCGGGACAATCGGCGGATCGGTGAGGAAGGGGCCGGCGCCGGCAAGGACCCGGAAGAAGGTGACGGTGACGACGTCGTCACTCACGGTTCCCAGCGTGTCGAAGTGGGCGGTGACGCGGAGGGTCCAATCCCCATCCGGAAGGCCGTTGACCACGACGCTGTTCGCGGATGGCGAGACCGGCGCATTGAACAGGGGAGCGAGATTGGATCTCGGGACCCTTTCGGTCCCCGCGTAGTCCACGACGACGTGACGGAAGCACACACCCCGACTCGTCCCGAGTACGAAGCGATCGCCCTCGCGGATCACGAGTCCCTCGGCCGCTGTCGGGACCTGCCAGCCCGGTGCTTGCGTTTGACGCCCATAGCCGGAGCCGAACCCGAACAGGCCCGTCACCTGGCGTCGGCTTCCCTCGATCCCGAGGGTCACGCTCGGGAACTGGCCCTGGCGGGGCGGGCTGCATGCCGACAGGTCGGCCGGGTCGGTCGTCACCGCCGAATTCTTCGCGGACGGATCTGGAGATTCCGACGGATCGGACGCCAGCGACGCGTTGCCGACGATGATCCCGGCCACGAGCAGGACGAGCACCGCCGCGACGACCCCCGCACCGCGTCCCGGACCGAGCTGTCGGCCGCCAGGTCGCGAGACGGGGCCCCGGAGATCCTCGATGGTCGGTTCGATGGCATCGAAGACCGGCAGGTCATCATCGTTGCCGGCCCTGCCGGTCATCGAGTGTTGCCCGTCATCCGCGACCCACCAGCGCAGCGCAGCGTCATCGTCCCACCATCATGCCCGGCAGACGATGGATCGTCGCCATTCGTTACGGCATGGCACCATCGATCCGCATGGCCATCCCCACGGAACTCGAAGCGCACAGCCTGTCGCTGCCCGGTGGTCCAATGGCCTACTGGTTGCGCCGCTCGGCGCGCTCGCGGTCATTGCGGGTCACGATCGATCCCCGGCGCGGCGTCGTCGTGTCGATCCCGCTCGCGTCCCGACGTGGCTGGGCGCACCCGCAGCGCGACGTCGAACGCTTCCTGGCGACTCGCGAGCCATGGCTTCGACGTCATCTCGAGAGGTTCGAGCGGCAGCAAGCGGCTGTCGACGCCCGCGGCGGCGTCGTCGACGGGGGAACGTTCCGGTACCTTGGCGAGCTCCATCGAGTTCGGATCGTGCCGGCTCCGGCCGGGGCCCGACGATCCGGCGTCGCCCGGTTCGGGGCCCAGGACGGCGATGAACTGCACCTGATACTCGTCCGGCGCGACCTTGACGCGTCGCTTGATCGTCGACGTCCAGCGGCTGTGCTCCAAACCTGGCTTCGACTCAGAGCATCCGCGGCCATCGACCGGGCGGTTGCGGCCCACGCCCCGGGACTCGGGGTGACGCCAACGCGCATCACCCTTCGAGATACCCGGTCACGGTGGGGCAGTGCCACGCGAAAGGGGAGCCTCTCGCTCTCATGGCGCCTGATCCTGGCGCCGCCGGAAGCGCTCGAGACGGTGGTGATCCACGAACTCGCGCACCTCCGCGAATTCGGGCATGGGCCGGGGTTCTGGGCGCTCGTGGCGGCTCGTCGGGCCGATCATCACGTCTGGCGACGCTGGCTCCGGGCACATTCCCTGGAGTTACACGCCGCACTCGACGCGCCTGCCGCACTCGAGCCGGCCGCGGCTGGCTAGCCAGCTCGCCGGCGCAGGCGGGTCCACTGCGGTCGTCTCAAGGAGAGCTGGTGGGCCGGGGCGGAATCGAACCGCCACAGTCGAAGACGAGGGTTTTACAGACCCTTGGGCTCACCACCTGCCCGACCGACCCACGACGGTGACCATGCCGATGCCGATCGGGGGACCCGGCGGCTCGGGGCGGCC